>NZ_JBXUOY010000155.1:0-12653 GCF_057196705.1 Streptomyces sp. ATLC9
GCCGCACCCCGCCGGGTGCGGCCACCCGGATTCGCGGTGGGGAACACCCCTCCACCCGCCCGCGGTACCGGTCGCGTCGGCGCCTTCGGCGGCCGCGCTCCTCCCCCGCGGCGCCCTCCGGCTTCTCGGCCGCCGCCCGGACGCCACTGCCCGCGGCCCGCGGCAGGGCAGGGACGCGGGGACGTGCCCGGACTGATCGGCCGGACCATGACGGCGCTCGGCGAGCGCCCGTAGGGGCTGTCCTTCCGGTGCTTCGCCGGCCGCACACGCTCCACTGAAGGCTCGTAGCGGTCTCTCGCCACCCCCAAAATCCGTTTATCGTTCCGGCATGTTCGATTCGCGGCACATCAGGACCTTCCACGAGGTGGTCCGCACCGGTTCGTACTCGGCGGCGGCCCGCTCCCTGGGGTACACACAGCCCGCGATCACCCAGCAGATGAAAGCGCTGGAACGGGTCGTGGGCACTCCGCTGTTCCTGCGAGCCGGCCGGCGGATGCGGCTCACCGAGGCGGGCGAGGCCCTGTCCCGGCACGCCGGTGTGATCCTGGGCAGCATGGAGGCCGCCCAGCGGCAGATGACGGCGCTGACCCGGCTGCGCGCGGGGCGGGTGCGGGTGTGCGCGTTCCCCAGCGCCGGGGCCACGCTGGTGCCGGAGGCGCTGGCACGGCTGGCGGCGGAGCATCCCGGAATCCGGGTCGAACTGCAGGAGAGCGAGCCGCCGGAGTCGCTGGACCGCGTGGTGCGCGGCGAGTGCGACATCACCCTGGCCTTCACCTACCCCGGTCTGCGCGAGCAGGTGCCCGGCGAACTGGTGGAGGTGCCGCTGCTGGAGGACCAGCTCACCGTGCTGATGCCCACCGGGCATCCGATGGCGCGGCGGCGGGCGGTCCGGCTGGCGGAGCTGGCGGACGAGCGGTGGATCGCCGGCTGCCTGCGCTGCCGCGCCAACTTCCTGCACGAGTGCGCCGAGCTGGGTTTCGCCCCCGACATCGTCTTCACCACCGACGACAACCTCGTGGTGCAGAGCCTGGTCGCCGAAGGGCTGGGCATCGCCATGATGCCGGGGCTGGTGCTGTCCTTCCTGGTCCACCGCAAGGTCACCGGGCGCGCCCTGGACCCGGCCGCCCGGCGGCAGGTCTCGGCGTACGTGCTCCGCGAGCATCTGCGGATACCGGCCACCGCGCTGGTGCTCCAGGAACTGCGGGCGGTGGCGGCGAACCGCGCCGGCTGCTGAGGACGGCCGTCGGGCGGCCCGCTCCGCGGCTCTCCATAAGCAGATTTTGGGGAGCATCGAAGAAACCCTCGTTGGACGTGATGGATGGTCGGGCGCGACGCTGCGGACATGGCCGCTTCACTCTCCTCCACCGCGCATCCCGACACCCGCCCGGCCACCCGTACCGCCGGCCCGCGGACGACCGACCGCCTCGCCGCCCTCGTCGCGGACATCCGCGCGGCCGTGGGCCGGGGTCTGCCGCCGGACCCGACCGCGTATCTGGTCGGCGAGAAGCTGGCACCCCACCTGGGCGCCCCCGACCTGCTCACCCCCCGGCAGTGCGAGGGCGATCCCGAGCGCTACCGCCAGCACCTGCTGCACGCCGAGGCGGACGGGAGTTTCTCGGTCGTGGCCCTCGTCTGGCTGCCGGGTCAGCGCACCTCCGTGCACGACCACGTCTCCTGGTGCGTCACCGGAGTCCACGAGGGCGAGGAGCGGGAGCGCCGCTACCGGCTGCTGCCCGCCGACTCCCCCGGCGGCCGGGCACGGCTGGTGGCCACCGAGGACGTGGTGAACCCACGGGGTTCGGTGTGCGGCTTCGCGCCCCCCGGCGACATCCACCGGGTCTGGAACGGCGGCCCGGGCAAGGCCGTCTCCCTCCACGTCTACGGCGCCGACGTCTCCCGTCTGGGCAGCAGTGTCCGCCGGGTCTACGACCTGCCCGCCGACCTGCCCGCCGACCGCTGATGGCACTGCTCGGACAGCGGCCGGGACGGCACACCGGAGAGCACGACGGCGGGCGGCTCCCCGCGCGTCCGGCCGGGCCGGGGCTCCGGCGCCGGGAGGCGCCGGGCCCGCTGCCCGGTCTCGCCCTCGCCGCGGGCGGCACCGCGCTGGCCTGGGCCGCGCACCGGCTGCTGCCGGGGGTACCGATGCTGACCGCGGCGGTCGTACTGGGCGTCGCCGCCGCCCATCTGCCGGGGACGGGCCGCCTCGTCTCCGGCGCCGGCCGGCCCGGGCTCTCCCTGGCCGGGAAGCGGCTGATGCGCGTCGGTGTGGTGCTGCTGGGCCTGGAGCTGAGTCTGGGCGACGTGCTGGGGCTGGGCTGGGCGACCGTCGGCATGGTGCTGGCGGTGGTGGCCTCGACCTTCTCCGGCACCCTGTGGCTGGGCCGCCGGCTCGGGTTGCGCGGGGACCAGCCGCTGCTGGTCGCCACCGGCTACTCGATCTGCGGGGCCTCCGCGATCGGCGCGGTCGGCGAGGCGCGCGGCAGCGACGAGCGGGACACCGCCGCCTCCGTGGCGCTGGTGACCCTGTGCGGCACACTGGCCGTCTTCGTCCTGCCGCTGCTGCACCACCCCCTCGGTCTGGACGACCCTCAGTTCGGGCGCTGGGTCGGCGCCGGTGTGCACGACGTGGGCCAGGTGGTGGCGGCCGCGCAGACCGCGGGCGGGACGGCGCTGGGCGAGGCGGTGCTGGTGAAGCTGATGCGGGTACTGCTGCTGGCCCCGCTGGTGGCGGCGGTGGCCGTCTCGGCGGTGCGGCGCGCGGGCCGGGACGGGGGAACGGGCGGAGGGCGGCCCCCGCTGGTTCCGCTGTTCGTGGCCGGATTCCTGGCGGCGGTGGCCGTACGCACCACCGGGGCCGTCCCGGCCGGCGCGCTGGAGGCCACCGCCGCGGTCCGGGAGTTCGTCCTGGCCGCCGCGCTCGTCGGCCTGGGCAGCGCCGTGCACCTGCCCTCCCTGGCGCGAACCGGCGTACGGCTGGCCGTGCTCGGGGCCTGCTCGTGGGTGGTCGTCGCCGGGGCCTCCTATACGGGCGTACTGCTCACCTCCTGAGGCTCGCGAGCCGCCATCCGACTTCCCCGGCGCCCATGAAGGGGCGGCCGCCGGGGAAGTCGGGTGACAGCGGACACCCCGGCAAGGAGGGTGCGAGATGCCCAATATCGAACCGAACCCCGTGAACCCTGTCAGCGATGCCTGGAACACGGTGGCCAGTTACTCCTCCTACGCGGAGGCGCAGACCGCCGTGGACCGCCTCTCCGACGAGAGGTTCCCCGTGGAGCAGATCGACGTCGTCGGCTCCGACCTGCGCCTGGTCGAGCACGTCACCGGGCGGATGACCAAGGGCCGGGCGGCCGGCATGGGGGCCGCCAGCGGCGCCTGGTTCGGTCTGTTCATCGGCCTGCTGGTGGGTCTGTTCACCACCGGCGGGGCCTGGCTCGGGCTGATCCTCGGCGGCCTCGTCATCGGCGCGCTGTGGGGGGCCGTCTTCGGGTTCGTCGGCCACGCCGCGACCGGCGGGCGGCGCGACTTCTCCTCCACCCAGTCCCTGGCCGCCGCCCGCTACGACGTCGTCGTGCGCGGCGGGCACGCGGACCGGGCACGGGGCATCCTCCAGCGCGAGGGGCTGTCGGGCACGGCATGACCACGGCGCGGGCGCCGTCCGTGCGGTCGGGAGGCTCCGGCCCTCCCCCGCTCGCTCCCGGCCGCCGGCCGCACGGCCGCGGTCTGGGCCGCGGTGTAGCAGCGCCCGCTCCGCCGCCGTCCACGCCGTGGTCGTGGCCAGGTGGAGCCCGGCCGCCACGGCGGCGATCACCGCGAACAGGGCGGGGTGCACAAGCCCCTGCGGGCCGAGAACGCCGCCGTCCGCGAGCGCGTCGGCGTAGACCCCGCCCAGCCGGGCCTCGCCCGGCCGGTCCTCCAGCAGCCCGTTGGGTTCGCCGTCCACCCGCTCCGCCGTGAACAGCCGGTACATCACGGGGAAGACGGGCAGTCGCGCCGGCGTCGGCAGGCAGCCGGCCGCAGGTCACACCCCCTCCCGCGTGCGGTTCCAGCAGGGCCCGCCGCAGCCGCTCGGGGTCCGCCCCGGAGCGGTTCCGGGGTTCCGGGAGGGCTCCCCCGCGACCTCGCCGGGTGGCGCGGGTCTCCCCGGCCCGGGGCATGACCGACACCGCCACGGGTAGCCGCCCGCTGGTCCGCAGCCGCGCCGCGGCCGGACGTTCCCGCAGCGGGTGCGCCCGGATCACGGGTACGGAGGCGGGCGCGATCGGTACGTGAAACGATCTGGGCGCGGCGAACGGCCGCACCACGGGTCGCTCACGGCACCCGTGACACGAGAGGAAGGATCCGCACCATGGCGACCACCGCGACCCGGACCGAACACCCGCCGATCTACGAAGGCCTGCTGGAAGAGCTCGGGGACGTCCCCACCGAGACACGCGAGGCGGCCGAGCGAATACTGCGAGAGACCCGCCAGGTCCTGGACTGGAGAGAACTGGGCGAGGCACCGAGCCGACCCGAATGACCCCGGGCCGCCAGGCCCGCCCCCGGGGACGGGCCGGGCGGTGCCGTCAGGCGGTGGCCGGGAGCGGCACCAGGAAGAACTCCCGGCCGTCGCGCCCGACCACGCGCACCGGGTTCGAGGGCAGCGCGTCGAAGACGGCCGCCGCCACGGTCTCCGGTGCGTCCTCGGCGGTGACGGGCGGCCCGAGAGCCGCCCGGATCGCCTTCCGGGACGTGGGCGAGGGGGACCTGCGTCCGGCGAGCTCGGCGCACTCGTCGATCTGCTCGTCGCTCAGGTCCGGACCGTATCCCCTGCGGCGTGCCTCGGCGGCCACCACGGTGGCCAGTGCCGCACGGTTGTGATCGCGGCAGATGTCCCCGGGCGTCCCCGCGGGGTGGAAGTGACGGGCGGTTCCGATCGAGGTCGAGGACAACGCGGCCTCCGTGCGCGGATGGAAGAGCGGGGATGAACGGGACTCCCCGGCGGGCGGAAGAGGGGCGCCTTCCACGGTACGGCCGTGCCCAGGCGGCTCCCGGTCCCGGAGCGCTCCCGGGAGGAGGGGAAGGCCCCGGTCGAGACGGGGGAGAACTCGACCGGGGCCGGTTGCGAGGCGGATGCCCGGACGGCGGCGCCCGGGGGAAGAGGCGCTTTCCGCGTCCGCCGGCACCCACATCTGATTCAACCGTAAACCATTTTGGGACATCCCAGCACGCCGGGCCCCGCCCTCGCGTTTCCGCGCGGTTTCCCGAAGCGTTCCCCGGGTGGCCGGACGACGGTCGGGTAACGGAACACCATGAGGACAAACCGCCCCATCTCTCACATACTCCGGGGGCGGCGGGCGACCCTGCTCTGGGCCGTCCTGCTCGCCCTCGCCACCGCCCTCCTCACACCCGCCGGCGGCGCCCGGGCGGCCACCGGCCTCGACGAGGTCGCGACCGCCCTGCGGGACGATCCCGTCTACGTCGACCCGGCCGCCTCCGACAAACTCTCGGAGTCCGAAGCCGACCGGCTCGCCGAGCAGATCCGGGCCGGCGACGTCCCCGTCTACATCGCCGTCCTTCCCGCCGACTCCTCCTACGGGGGCGACGCCGTCTTCGACCGGCTGCGCTCGGAAGTGGGACGCCCCGGCGTGTACGGCGTCGCACTGGGCTCGCAGTTCGGTGCGGCCTCGGACGCCGATGTGCTGGCCGGCTCGGCCGCCGGCGAGCTGGCCCGGCAGAACCTGCGGGAGCACTCCGGCGAACCGGAGCGGATCCTCGGCGGCTTCGTCACCGACGTGCAGTCGGCCGCGCGCACCGACGGCGGCACGGGCGGCGCCGGCGTCCTGGTGGGCTTCCTGGCCGTGCTGGCGGTGCTCTCGGCCGGCGGTCTGTTCCTGGCACGGCGCTCGCGCGAGCGGCGGCGGGAGGAGGAGCGGGCCGAACTGGAACAGGTGCGGGCGGCGGTCCAGGAGGACATCACCTCCTACGGCGAAACCCTGGACCGGCTGGACTTCTCCCCCTCCGCCCCCGGCGTCACCCCGGAGATGCTCGACGACTACCGGCGGGCCCTGGACGCGTACGAGAAGGCCAAGGACGCCTCCGACGCGGCCCGCCGCCCCGACGACGTGCGGACGGTGTCCGAGGCGCTGGAGGACGGCCGGTTCGCCCTGGCGGTGCTGGACGCCCGGCGGGAGGGGCGGGAGCTGCCCCAGCGGCGGCCGCCGTGCTTCTTCGATCCCCGGCACGGGCCGTCGGTGCGCGATACGGAGTGGGCGCCCCCGGGCGGATCGCCCCGCGAGGTGCCGGTCTGCGCGGCCGACGCCGCCCGGCTCGACGACGGCCTGGACCCGGCGGTGCGGACCGTGCCGACGGCGACCGGCGAGCGGGTGCCCTACTGGGACGCGGGCCCGGCCTACGGTCCGTGGATGGGCGGCTACTACGGCGGCTACGGCTCGATGCTGCTGCCGGGTCTGCTCTTCGGAACGGTCCTGGGCAGCAGCCTGGGCGGCTGGGGTTACGGCTACGGTCCCGGCTGGGGCGAGGGCGGCGAAGGCTTCGGCGGAGGCTTCGGCGGCGGGGGCGACTTCGGCGGAGGCTTCGGCGGCGGGGGTTTCGGGGGCGGTTTCGGCGGGGGCGACTTCTGAGCTCCCCGGCCGGCTCTCCGGACCCCGGGCGGGCCCTTCTCCGGGCCCGCCCGGGGTCTCATGCCGCGACGGACACGGCGAGGATCCCGGCGCACCAGGCCGGCGCCTGACAGGGCGCACCGCCGACCGGCTGCCCCGGCAGCAGCCCCGCAGCGATTCGATCAGCGGGGTGACCGGCTGGTTCCCGGCGAAACCGCGGAGCCAGTCCGGCATGCTGTCCAGGGGGGCGAAGGCGCTGCTCGGGCCGGCGCACCGCGCTCGCACACGGGGCCCGCTCCCACCGGGAGGTGCTGCACCGCGGCCTGTGGATGCTCCGAGTCCCGATCAGCTCGCCGCCCATCACGCCCGACTCGGTGGCCTGGACGGAGCGGGGCCTGACCTGTCTGCGCGGCACCGGGCCGGACGAGGGCGAGAAGGCGCGGATCACCCTGCTGGTCAGCGGCTTCGTACGGCGTCGAGGCGCTGGTGCGGGCGCGGAACGCGCCGGGCCGCTGACACGCGGCGGCGTCAGCGGCCCGGGGAGTCAGTGCGGCTGGGCGTCCAGCCAGACGGCGGTGTCCGGTCGCAGCGTCCGCCCGTCGCACGGGCCGCTGGCCAGCAGCGGCCCGGCCGCGGACGGCGGCAGGGGCAGCGGGGTGCCGGAGAGGTTGACCCGGCACTCCAGGGCCCCCTTGCGGAAGGCCAGCTCACCGTCACGGGCGGGCAGCCAGGTGAAACTCTCGTCCCCGGTGAAGGAGCGGCGGGTCTTCAGGGCCGCCCGGTACAGCTCCAGGAAGGAATCCGGCCGTCCGGTCTGGGCCTCGACCGAGTACTCGCCCCAGCCGTCGGGCTGCGGCAGCCAGCTCCCGCCCGGGCCGAATCCGCAGGACGGGCCCGAGCGCTCCCAGGGCAGCGGTACGCGGCAGCCGTCGCGGCCCTTGCGGGCGTTCCCGGTCCGCTCCCACATCGGGTCGCGCAGCGCCTCGCGCGGCAGGTCGGCCACCTCGGGCAGGCCCAGTTCCTCGCCCTGGTAGAGGTAGGCGGTGCCGGGCAGCGCCAGGGTGAGCAGGGCGGCGGCGCGGGCCCGGCGGCGGCCCGTCTTCTCGTCGGCGGCCGGCTCACGGCCGTCCGACATCAGCCAGGCGACGGTGTCGGCACCGGAGGGCAGGGCGTGGCGGCTGAGGTGGCGCACCACGTCGTGGTTGGACAGCACCCAGGTGGGCAGCGAGCCGACCGAGCGGGCGCCCTCCAGCGAGGAGTCGATGACCTCACGGTAGGCGTCGGCGTCCCAGGGGCAGCGCAGATAGGGGAAGTTGAAAGCCTGGTGGAGTTCGTCGGGCCGGGTGTACAGCGGCAGCCGCGCCTGGCTGACGCCCGCCTCGGCGACGGCGATCCGGGGCGGGGTGTACTCGTCGAGGATCTTCCGCCAGGCCCGGTGGATGTCGTGGACCTCGTCACGGTCCCAGAAGGGGTGGTCGTGCCCCTCGGGCGGCGCGTTGAGGGGGGCGGAGTCCGATCCGTTGGTGTCGCGCAGCGGCGGGGCGAGGTCCTTGCGCATGCCGTGGGCCACGTCGATGCGGAAACCGTCGACGCCCAGGTCCAGCCAGAACCGCAGGATGCTCTCGAACTCGGCGACGACCTCGGGGTTCTCCCAGTTCAGGTCGGGCTGCTCGGCGGCGAAGATGTGCATGTACCACTGGCCGTCCGGCACCCGGGTCCACACCCCGCCACCGAACTTGGACTGCCAGTCCGAGGGCGGTTCGCCGCCGTCCGGGCCCCGGCCGTCCATGAAGACGAAGCGGTCGCGGGCGGGTGAGCCTGGTGGGGAGGCCAGCGCCTCGGCGAACCAGGGGTGCTCGCCGGAGCAGTGGTTGGGGACGATGTCGACGATGACCTTCAGCCCCAGGGCGTGGGCCCTGACCAGAAGCTCGCGGAAGTCGTCCAGGGTGCCGTGACGGGGATCGACGTCGCGGTAGTCGCTGACGTCGTAGCCGCCGTCCGCCCAGGGCGAGCGGTAGAAGGGGGTCAGCCACACCGCGTCCGCGCCCAGCTCGGCGACATGGCCGAGGCGGTCGGTGACCCCCTTCAGGTCGCCCATGCCGTCCCCGTCGGCGTCGGCGAAGCTGGGCACGTATATCTGGTAGACGACGGACTCCCGCCACCAGTCGGCGTCGCCACCTCGGGGCGTGCTCTGTATCACGGCTGCCTCTCGGGTCCTTTTTGCAAGACAGGCCGAATTATTGGGTCGGGACTCGGTTCACGGTCAAGAAATGCCCGCGATACGAGCACGTGACATATGCCATGTCAGGCGATGTCCGGACTCCTGTCCCCGGTCCTCCCACCACCGTCACGCGGTTCGCCCCCAAAGGGCCGGGTAACCGTCCTCACACCGTCCGTGCCCCCACAACTCCGGGCCGTACAAGGAGAGACATGTCCGCAGCACAGCAGGGTGACGGCCTGGCGAACTGGGCCACCGGCCTGATGGAGACCCTCGGTGCCCCGGGGGCGGGCCTGGCCATCGCCCTGGAGAACCTCTTCCCCCCGCTGCCGAGCGAGGTGATCCTGCCGCTGGCCGGGTTCGCCGCCGGCCGCGGCGACATCAGCCTCTTCGGCGCCCTGCTGTGGACCACGATCGGCTCGGTGGCCGGGGCGTTCCTCCTGTACTGGGCGGGCGCGCTCCTGGGCCGGGAGCGGACCCTGGCCATCGCGGGGAGGATCCCGCTGCTGAAGCCGTCGGACATCGAGCGGACCGAGGCGTGGTTCTCCAGACACGGCACCAAGGCGGTCTTCTTCGGGCGGATGGTCCCGGTCTTCCGCAGCCTGATCTCCATCCCCGCCGGCGTCGAGCGCATGCCCGCGACGACGTTCCTGACCCTGACCGCGCTCGGCAGCCTGCTGTGGAACACCCTCTTCGTGCTGACCGGGTACGCGCTCGGGGAGAACTGGCACGCCGTGTCGGACTACGTCTCGATGTACTCGAAGGCCGTGGTGGCCGTCATCGTCGCGGCCGTCGTGGTGTTCGTCGCCGTCCGTACGGTGCGGCACCGCCGCGGTGGCCGGTAGGGCGCCTCAGGTGCGCCCCTTCCTCTCCCGGGCCTCCTCCGGGACGGGTTCGCCCGTCATCCACCCGGCCCGCAGCACCGTGAGACCGGCCGCCTCGTAGGCGTCGCCGTGCCAGGCTCAGCAGCAGTTCGGGCTTGGCAACGCGGGCCGGCCGGCGGTCCCGCCCGCCGCGCGTCGGCAGCGGTCCGTCCGGCAGACCGTGCCGGGTCAGCCACCGGAGGGTGTCGTGGCGCACCGCACCGGCCGTCCGGTCACATAGGCGATCTCGTGCCCCCCGGCGGCGGCCAGGGCCGGCTCGACGCCCTCGGCCAGCGGTGGGCCGTCGGGGCGGCGGCGAAGAAGGCCTCCCAGCCGCGGCGTCCGCCGAGGAGGTGCAGGCGGTGACGGACGTCGGCGAGCGTTCCGTCCAGGTCGAACGCCGCCAGAGAGCGGGACGCCATCGGTCACCTCCGGGTGCGGTACGGCCATGCGGCCCGCACCATGCTCCCACCGTGCTCGCGCTCGCCGCTCACGGCCCGCGGCCGGCCGCGGGCCGTCCACCCACCAGCGCAGCGCCTCCGTGGCCAGTTCGGGCGGCACCTCGTGACCGCCGCCGAACTCCCGGCAGGTGACCGCGTAACCGGACCGCACCAGTTCCGGGACGAGGCGCCGACTGCACGTGCCGACCGGCGGGACGGGATCGTCCCGGCCGTGGGAGACGAAGATCCGGGGATGTCCGTGGCGGACCATCGGTGCCATGAACCCCGGCGAGAAGGCCGGCGCCGCACCGAACAGGTCTCCGTTGGCCGGCCCCAGCGAGAGCGCGTAGGAGGCCCCGTCGGAGAATCCCGCCACCCCCGCCGGGTTCACGGGGAAGCGCCGGAAGACGACGTGCAGCGCGGCGTCCAGTCGGGCCACATCCGGGCCGTGGCCGCCACCGACGACATCCCAGGTGGAGTCGGCCGCCTGGGGCGCGAGCAGCAGCCGGCCGGACCCGGCTCCTCCAGGCGGTGCGTGCCCGGCCCCTCGTCCGCGGCGCCGGGCAGGGGGCCGGAGGGCGGCGGGACGAGGGGCCGGGCGACGTGTCCTCCCCGACCTCCGGACGGGGGCGGGACCGTTCCGGCCCCGGCGCGCCGCCGCCTCCGTCCGGCCCTGCCACGCCCGTTCCCCTCTCCCGCGGGATCCCGGCGCCGTGGTACCCACGGCGGCACGGCGCATGCCCGTGTCACCCGAGGGTACGCACCCCACATGAACGACAAAAAGGACACAAACGGGAAGCCGGACAGGAACGCGGTCGGGAGCACGCCGTCGAAGTGGACACCGGACGACGACAAGGTCCGGGAGATCCGGGAGGCCGAGCGCGAGCGCGGCGAGACCCGCCCCTTCGACTACCCCTACGGCGAGCGCCGGGCCAATGTGCGGGCCAGGCGACACATCAGCCGGGAGGAGGCCGACGCGGACATGCCGCCGGGCCTCTCCGGGAGCTACGGCACCACAGGTGGCGGACAGCCCGCGGGCCCCGCGCGCACCCGGCCGGGCAGGTCCGTCGTGGGCGAGGATCCGGCCGGGACCGTCGACCGGGACGACGCGGCCGGGGAGAAAGGTACCGGGGGGAAGAGGGCCGGCGAGGGGCCCCGGAAGGCCGGTGGGGAGGACGCCGGACGCGGGTGACGCCGCCGGGCGGAATCCCGCCGCCGCACTCCTCGGGCCGCGCGGCCGGCCGTTTCGCCCGGATCCGCCGGGCACGCGGCCCGCATGAACCTCTCCCGCCCCCGCCGGACAGCACCTTTCCCTGCCCGCCCGGGGCTACGCCTGGCCGCCCGACCGTACGCGCCGCGCCGCGGGCCGGCCCTTCCCGAACCGGTGAAGAGCACCCTGTTCGGGCACGGCGCGGTGCACACCCTCGACGGTGAGGCGCACCGTGTGCTGAAGGTGATGTTCCTGTCGCTGCTGAAGTCCCCGCAGGACATCGCCGGCCTGGTCGCCCACGCCACCGGGGGCGCGCGTCAGCTCCTCCGCGTCCCACGACCGAGGCGCACCGCGGGCACAGCCGCTGCACTCGGTCGGCCGCACCGCCGGACTCGGGGATGACGTCGGTCCACGTCACATGCGGGAAGCGGTCGAGCCGTGAGCGGCTGAGGGACAGCCCGCACACGGTCTGGTTCATGCCCTGCTCCCGGGTGTGCATCTCACCCACGGGCGGCCGGACGTTGTCCTCCTCGTCGGTCCACCGGCCCGACGCGGCCACGGCGCATCGCTTGCGTACTGGCACGGGGTACGGGTTTCCCCGGGGACCGCTCCCACACCCTCTCCCCGCGGTTTCCGCGGCTCCCGGGCCCCGCCTGTGGTACGGCGGGCCTGTCTCAGCCGGGGTCCGCCGCCGGTTCCTCCCGGCGGTGGAGCCTGCCGCCCGCGCGGAACTCGTGGATGGCGTGTCCCTGCTCACCCGCGGTCTGCATCACCTGCTCCCAGCCGAGCGCGCGGTTCCCCGTGGCGAACAGCGGACCGCTCCCGCGGTCGCCGACCAGCGTGCGCAGCAGTCCGGCCGCCCGCTCGCTGATGGTCCCCTCGTCCTCGGACACCGTTCTGCCGCAGACTCCGGTCACCCGCCCCGCCCGCAGATCCACGTCCCGGATTTCCAGGGAGAGCAGGTCCAGCACCCGCAGATCCCCTTCCCACAGCAACAGCCACAGGGCCCGGTGCGCCATGTCGATGGAGTCGTCGGCGAGCAGTTGCTCGAGCCGTTCGGCGGTGATGCGTTCGTCCGTGAGTGTCATGGCCCGGCAGTATTCCGGCCGGACACGCCCGCGGGTAGGGGTAGGAAGGATCCTTCCTGTGGAGATCGTCCCGCGGAACGTCCGGGCCGTCGCCGGCCGCGGGTTTGCGGGGGGGGGGGGGGGCCGGGGGGGGGGCCCCCCCCCGCGGGGCATGACGGCCAACTCCTTCACCTCCGTCTCGCTCGCCCCCCCGCTGGTCCTGGTCTGCGTCGGCAAGGACGCGGTCATGCAC
>NZ_JBXUOY010000156.1:0-12630 GCF_057196705.1 Streptomyces sp. ATLC9
GGGCCCGGCACCGGGCGTGCGCGCGGCCGCTCCCCGAGGCCCGGGGCCGCGTCCAGAGGGCCGCGGGGGCCTGCCGCGACACACGCGCGACACACCCGGACGGCGGCAACGCGGTGGCCGCCGCACGGCCGGGCGACCGGAACATTAGACTCGTCGGATCGGCACAAGCCCGTACGGCTCGACCAGCAAGGAGGCACGGGTGGCTCTGCTGACCCGCATCACGGGACCGCGCGATCTCGACCGGCTCAGCCCCGAAGAGCTCGACCGGCTCGCCCGGGAGATCCGGGCCTTCCTCGTCGAGGCGGTCTCCAAGACCGGCGGCCACCTCGGCCCCAACCTGGGCGTGGTCGAGCTGACCATCGCCCTGCACCGGGTCTTCGAGTCGCCCAGGGACAAGGTCCTCTTCGACACCGGACACCAGAGCTACGTCCACAAGCTGCTCACCGGGCGGCAGGACTTCTCCGGACTGCGGGCCAGAGGCGGCATCTCCGGCTACCCCTCGCGGGCGGAGTCCGAGCACGACGTCATCGAGAACTCCCACGCCTCCACCGTGCTGGGCTGGGCCGACGGACTGGCCAAGGCCAACCAGGTACTGGGCCGCGAGGACCACCACGTGGCCGCGGTCATCGGCGACGGCGCGCTCACCGGCGGCATGGCCTGGGAGGCGCTCAACAACATCGCCGCCGCCAAGGACCGCCCCCTGGTCATCGTCGTCAACGACAACGAGCGCTCCTACGCCCCCACCATCGGCGGCCTGGCCAACCACCTGGCCACCCTGCGCACCACCGACGGCTACGAGCGCTTCCTGGCCCGCAGCAGGGACCTGCTCAACCGCACCCCGGTCGTCGGCAGGCCGCTGTACGAGACCCTGCACGGGGCCAAGAAGGGCATCAAGGACGTCATCGCCCCGCAGGGCATGTTCGAGGACCTGGGCCTGAAGTACCTCGGCCCCATCGACGGCCACGACATAGCGGCCCTGGAGTCCGCCCTGACGCGCGCCAAGCGCTTCGGCGGCCCGGTCATCGTCCACTGCCTGACCGAGAAGGGCCGCGGCTACCAGCCCGCCGTCCAGCACGAGGCCGACCGCTTCCACGCCGTCGGCGTCATCCACCCCGACACCGGACTGCCGGTGGCCGCCTCCGGCGCCGACTGGACCTCGGTCTTCGGCGACGAGATGGTCGAGCTCGGCCGCGAGCGCGCGGACGTCGTGGCCATCACCGCCGCGATGCTCCAGCCCGTCGGCCTGCGGAAGTTCGCCGAGACCTTCCCCGACCGCGTCTACGACGTGGGCATCGCCGAGCAGCACGGCGCCGTCTCGGCGGCCGGGCTGGCCACCGGAGGGCTGCACCCGGTCTTCGCCGTCTACGCCACCTTCCTCAACCGCGCCTTCGACCAGGTGCTGATGGACGTCGCCCTGCACCGGTGCGGGGTGACGTTCGTGCTGGACCGGGCCGGGGTCACCGGCACCGACGGCGCCTCCCACAACGGCATGTGGGACATGTCGATCCTCCAGGTCGTCCCCGGACTGCGGATCGCCGCCCCGCGCGACGCCGACCAGCTGCGCGCCCAGCTCCGCGAGGCCGTCGAGGTGAAGGACGCCCCGACGGTGGTGCGCTTCTCCAAGGGCGCCGTCGGCCCGTCCGTGCCCGCCGTCTCCACCGTCGGCGGCATGGACGTGCTGCGCGAGGCACGGACGGAGGAGGGCGAGCGGCCGGACGTGCTGCTCGTCTCGGTCGGCGCGCTGGCCCCGATGTGCCTGGAGGTCGCCGACCTGCTGGGCAAGCAGGGCATCTCCACCACCGTGGTGGACCCGCGCTGGGTCAAGCCGGTCGACGAGGCGCTGCCGCCGCTGGCGGACCGCCACCGCGTCGTGGTCACCGTGGAGGACAACGTCCGTGCGGGCGGCGTCGGTTCGGCGATCGCGCAGGCGCTGCGCGACGCGTGCGTGGACGTGCCGCTGCGCGACTTCGGCATCCCCGCGAGGTTCCTGGACCACGCCTCCCGCGGCGAGGTGCTCGCCGAGATCGGCCTGACCGCGCCGGACATCGCCCGCCAGGTCACCGGTCTGGTCGCCAAGCTCGGCGGCCGCTACGGCGCCGAGGGTGCCGATGACGCCCGGCGCGCCGAGGGCGCGGACGGCCTCGGCGCGCAGACCGCCCGCGACTGACGCGACCGAGTCTCCCGGCCCGGTCGCACGTCACCTCCGGCCGGCCCCCGGAACTCCGGGCGGGCCGGTACCCGAGCCCGCCCCGACCGCGCCCCGCCGCCCCTGCGCCGCCGGGGCGGCGGGGACGGCGGCGGGGACGGATAGGTTGTAACCCATGCCGACCGCCTCCGACCCACCCCGGTCCGCGCGGCTGCCGGGCGCCCGCACGGCGCCGGCCGGGACCACGCGGGTGCGGGAGCCCGTCGTCCGCCGGCCGGACGTCGGCCCCGCCGGCCGGCCGCCGTCCGGACCCCCGGGCCGTCCGCGCCCGTTCTGGCCGTGGCTGCTCCCGGTGCTCCTGCTGTCGGCGGCGCTCACCCGCCTCCCGTCCTTCCTGCGCCCGCTGTGGAACCCCGACGAGGGCTTCCTCGCCACCCAGGCCCGGATACTCACGGACGGCGGGACGCTCTACGACACCGTCGTGGACCGCAAACCGCCCCTGGTGCCCTGGCTGTACCAGGGCGCCTTCGCGGTCTTCGGCGACGCCTCGCTGTGGCCGGTCAAGGCGGCGGCGGTGGCGGCCGTGGCGGCGACCGCCGCGCTGCTGGCCTCGCTGGCCCGCCGCCGCTGGGGCGAGCGGGCCGGATGGGCCGCCGGCGTGCTGTTCGTCCTGGCCTCGGTGGGCCTCAACCCCGAGGACGCCCAGGCGGCGAACTTCGAGGTCTTCATGCTGCCGTTCACCGCGGCGGCCGTCTGGTGCGCCGACCGGAGGCACTGGGCGGCCGCGGGCCTCGCGGTCGCCGGAGCCTTCCTGGCCAAGCAGACGGGCGGCGCGGTCCTGCTGCCGGTGCTGTTCCTGCTGTGGCGCTCGGTGCCGCCCGGCGACCCCCGGCGGGCCGCGCTGATCCGGCTGGGCGCGGGCTGCGTACTGCCGGTGGCGGCGGTGGCCGCGGCCTGCGGCTGGTCCCGCTTCCTGTTCTGGACGGTCACCGGATCGGGCACGTACGCCTCCTTCACCGGCTCGGAGCTGCACGTGCTCGGCCGGGGCCTGGTCAACACCGCCATCGCGGCGGCGGGCTCCGCGGGGCTGCTGGTGCCGCTGGCCGCGGCGCTGCGCCGCCGCCCGCCGTGCCGGCGGCGGGTCCTGACGGCGGACCTGTGGGCCTGGCTGGCGGCCTCCGCGGTCGCCGTGGTCTCCGGCTTCCACTTCTTCGGCCACTACTACCTCCAACTGCTGCCGCCGCTGGCCCTGCTGGGGGCGGGCGCCCTGCACCTGCTGGGCGACGGGTGGACACGCCGGGCCGCGCTGTGCGCGGTGCTGTCGTGCACGCTGTTCCTGGGCTGGAGCGCGGTCGCGGGCAGCGCGGAGCTGGACCACGCCCAGAAGGTGGCCGACGCCGCGCGACGGCACGCCGGACCGCAGGAGAAGGTGCTGCTGTGGGGCATGCACCCGGAGGGCTACTGGCTGGCCGACCGCCGCCCCGCCAGCCGCTACCTCACCGCCGGCCTGCTCACCAACTTCAGCGGCGGCCGGGACGGGCCCCGGGTGGGCCAGCGGTACGGCGTCGAGGGCGGTTGGCACACCTTCCGCGCCGAGCTGTCCGAGGACCCGCCGAAGGTGATCGTCGACGACTCGCGCGGCCAGCCGTACGAGCCGTCCCGGATGCCGACGCTGCGCTACCTGCTCGCGGCGCACTACGAGCGCGCGGAGCGGGTGGACGGCGCGGTGGTCTACGTGCTGCGGCCGGAGCGCGGCGAGCGCAAGGAGCGTGAGGAGCAGGCGGAGGGGCGCGCGGCCGACGCCCGCTGAGCCGCGGGAGGCGAGGCCCGGGGGGAGGTCAGCGCACCGAGCGCGGCCCGGCCGCCTCGGCGCCCAGCGCCGCCACCCGCTCGCGCAGCCCGCGGTCGGCGGTGACCACCGTGCAGGGCCGGCCGCGGCCCTCGGCCGCCACCAGTTCCACGATCCGGTCGTCGCCGCTGCCGGGCGCGTCCACCACCCGCACCCCGGGTACGGAGGCCACTCCGCGGGCGGCGCCCTCCACCACGAGCACGATCTCCTCGCCGCCCTCGCCGCCCTCGCCGCCCTCGCCGCCCGCACGGTCTCCGTCGGCCCGGGCCGCGAGGCGGTCCCGCAGCCGCTCGGCGGCGCCGCGCCGGTCCCGCCACCAGCCGTCCGGCACCGAGCCGACGACGTTGGCGGCGTCCACGACGAGCAGGGGGCGAAGGCGTCCGGGCATGGCCCAAGCCTGCCACGGCCACCGCCCGGCCCCGCCCCGAACCCCCCGCACACGCGACGGCGCCCGCCCGCACTCGGGGTGCGGACGGGCGCCGTGGACGGGAAGCGGCGGAGGGCCGCCCCGGTGCGTCAGTTCGGGACGCTCGCCACGCCCGGCTCCAGGAACCGCTTGCCGCCAACGCGCTCGGAGACGCCCTCGCGGTCCAGGTACGGCGTGATGCCGCCCAGGTGGAAGGGCCAGCCCGCGCCGGTGATCAGGCACAGGTCGATGTCCTGGGCCTCGGCGACGACGCCCTCGTCGAGCATCAGACGGATCTCCTCGGCGATCGCGTTCAGCGCACGCTCGCGGACCTGCTCCTCGGTCAGCACCGTGTCGCCGGTCTCGAACAGGGCGGCGACCTCCGGGTCCAGCTCCGGCTTGCCGGAGTCGTACACGTAGAGGCCACGTTTGCCGGCCTTGACGACGTGGCCCAGGTTCTCCGAGACGGCGAAGCGGTCGGGGAACGCGGCGTGCAGCGTGCCGGCCACATGGTGGGCGACGGCCGGGCCGACCAGCTCCAGCAGGACGATCGGCGACATGGGCAGGCCCAGAGGGGCCAGTGCCCGGTCGGCGACCTCGACGGGGGTGCCCTCGTCGATGGAGCGCAGCACCTCGCCCAGGAAGCGGGTCAGGATGCGGTTGACGACGAACGCCGGGGCGTCCTTGACCAGCACGGCCGTCTTCCTCAGCGACTTGGCGACCGCGAAGGCCGTCGCCAGCGAGGCGTCGTCGGTCCGCTCGGCGCGGACGATCTCCAGCAGCGGCAGCACGGCGACGGGGTTGAAGAAGTGGAAACCCACGACCCGCTCGGGGTGCTCGAGCTTGCTCGCCATCTCGGTGACCGACAGCGAGGAGGTGTTGGTGGCCAGGATGGCGTGCTCGGGCACGACCGCCTCGACCTCGGCGAACACCTGCTGCTTGACGCCCATCTCCTCGAAGACGGCCTCGATGACGAAGTCGGCGTCGCCGAAGGCGGCGGCCTTGTCCAGCGAGCCGGTGACCAGGGCCTTGAGGCGGTTGGCCTTGTCCTGGTTGACCCGCCCCTTGAGCAGGAGCTTGTCGATCTCCTCGTGGACGTAGCCCACGCCCTTGTCGACGCGCTCCTGGTCGATGTCGGTCAGCACGACCGGCACCTCCAGGCGGCGGGCGAACAGCAGCGCCAGCTGGGAGGCCATCAGGCCGGCGCCGACGACGCCGACCTTGGTGACCGGGCGGGCCAGCTTCTTGTCCGGGGCGCCGGCCGGGCGCTTGGCGCGCTTGTTGACCAGGTTGAAGGCGTACAGGCCGCTGCGCAGCTCGTCGCCCATGATCAGGTCGGCCAGGGCGCGGTCCTCGGCGTCGAAGCCCTGCCGCAGGTCGCCGTTCCTGGCCGCCGCGATGATGTCCAGGGCGCGGTAGGCGGCCGGGGCCGCGCCGTGCACCTTGGAGTCGGCGATGCCACGCCCGCGTGCGACGGCCTGGTCCCAGGCCTCGCCGCGGTCGATGTCCGGGCGCTCGACCTCGAGCTCGCCGCGGAGCACCGAGGCGGTCCAGATCAGGGACTGCTCCAGGAAGTCGGCGCCGTCGAAGACCGCGTCGGCGATGCCGAGCTCGAAGACCTGCTCGCCCTTCAGCTGCTTGTTCTGGTTGAGCGAGTTCTCGATGATCACCGAGACCGCGCGGTCGGCGCCGATCAGGTTCGGCAGCAGGGTGCAGCCGCCCCAGCCGGGGACCAGACCGAGGAAGACCTCGGGGAGGGAGAAGGCCGGGACGGCCCGCGAGACGGTCCGGTAGGAGCAGTGCAGACCCACCTCGACACCGCCGCCCATCGAGGCGCCGTTGTAGTAGGCGAAGGTCGGCACGGCCAGGGAGGACAGCCGCTTGAAGACGTCGTGGCCGCCCTTGCCGATGGCCAGCGCGTCCTCGCGGCTCCTGACGACCTCCACGCCCTTGAGATCGGCGCCCACGGCGAAGATGAACGGCTTGCCGGTCACGCCGACGCCGGTGATCTCGCCCCTGGCGGCCTCGGCCTCGACCTGGTCGATCGCCTTGTCGAGGTTGACCAGCGACTGCGGGCCGAGCGTGGTGGGCTTGGTGTGGTCCAGGCCGTTGTCCAGGGTGATGAGCGCGAAGCGGCCCGCACCCTGGGGGAGGTCGAGGTGGCGCACGTGGGCGGTGGTGACGACCTCGTCGGGGAAGAGCTCGGCCGCGCCCTTCAGCAGTTCGGCGGTGTTACTCACTTGCCCTCCCAGTGGGGGTTCTCCCAGATCACGGTGCCGCCCATGCCGAAGCCGACGCACATGGTGGTCAGGCCGTAGCGGACGTGCGGCTGCTCCTCGAACTGCCGCGCGAGCTGCGTCATCAGACGCACACCCGAGGAGGCCAGCGGGTGGCCGAACGCGATGGCGCCGCCGTACTGGTTGACGCGCGGGTCGTCGTCGGCGATGCCGTAGTGGTCCAGCAGGGCCAGCACCTGGACGGCGAAGGCCTCGTTGATCTCGAACAGGCCGATGTCGCCGATCGACAGACCGGCCTTGGCCAGCGCCTTCTCGGTGGAGGGGATCGGACCGACGCCCATGACCTCCGGCTCCACGCCGGCGAAGGCGTAGGAGACCAGGCGCATCCTGACCGGCAGGCCCAGCTCGCGGGCCACGTCCTCGGCGGCGAGCAGGGAGGCGGTGGCGCCGTCGTTGAGACCCGCGGCGTTGCCCGCGGTGACCCGGCCGTGCGCGCGGAAGGGGGTCTTCAGGCCCGCGAGCTGCTCCAGGGTGGTGCCCGGGCGCATCGGCTCGTCGGCGGTGGCCAGGCCCCAGCCCGTCTCCCCGGCCTCCTCGCTCGTGCGGCGCACGGAGACCGGCACCAGGTCGGCCTGGATCCTGCCGTCGGCGTACGCCTTGGCGGCCTTCTCCTGGCTGCGCACGGCGTACTCGTCGGCGCGCCGCTTGGTGATGTGCGGGTAGCGGTCGTGGAGGTTCTCCGCGGTCATGCCCATGAACAGGGCGGACTGGTCGACCAGCTTCTCGGAGACGAAGCGCGGGTTGGGGTCCACGCCCTCGCCCATCGGGTGGCGGCCCATGTGCTCGACACCGCCGGCGACCACGACGTCGTACGCGCCGAAGGCGATCGACCCGGAGGTCGTCGTCACGGCGGTCATGGCGCCCGCGCACATGCGGTCGATGGAGTAGCCCGGCACCGTCGTCGGCAGCCCGGCCAGGATGCCGGCGGTGCGGCCCAGCGTCAGGCCCTGGTCGCCGATCTGCGTCGTCGCGGCGATGGCGACCTCGTCGATGCGCTCCGGTGGCAGGTCCGGGTTGCGGCGCAGCAGCTCACGGATGCACTTGACGACCATGTCGTCGGCGCGCGTCTCGTGGTAGATGCCCTTCGGGCCCGCCTTGCCGAACGGGGTCCGGACGCCGTCGACGAAGACGACGTCCCTAGCGGTACGAGGCACGTTGGCTCTCCTCCAGGGGTGCGGTGGTACGCCGTACGGCGCGCTTCCCGGAGCTTATGCTACTTGTCGGTAACCCTCAGGGGGGAAGCCCCCTTCCGAGCGAGTCGCACGTCACACTCCCACGCGCCCCCGGCCGCTTCGCACGGCGGCGGGAAACCGGGCCCGCCCCCGTGGGGGACGGGCCCGGAAAGGGGTTCGGCGGCCTGCTCCGGCCGCCGTGCGCGGCCGGACGACGGTCAGACGCCCTGCACTCCCTGGAAGACGGCGAAGCCGAGGATCATCCCGACGACCAGGCCCGCGATGGAGACCCCGAGGGCGACCTTGCCCAGCCGCTCACCCTTGGACGTGGCGATCGCACCGCAGACGATCCCCGCGATGCCGAAGAGCGGCGGGCAGAAGATGAAGGCGACACAGCCGAGCACGATGCCGACGATGCTGAGCGTGTTGGACGGGTTCGGCTGCTGCGGCGGCTGCGGCTGGTTCGGGTAGTTCGGATAGGACATTCCTCATCCCCCCTGGGTTGTCAGCTGGCGATCACCCTATGCGGCGCCCGCGCGTGAACGGAAGACCGGTCCCCTCCCGTGGTGGAGGAGGGGACCGGTCCCGGTCAGAGGTCGGACGGGACGGCCGACAGGGCCGCCGTCAGCAGCGGCGCCGTCTGCTCGACCTGCCACTGCCGGGCGCCGAGGGCGTACAGCGCCCGCGCGACCGCGGACTCGGACGCCTCGCCCGGGGGCTCCCAGCACAGCCGCCGCACCGTGTCGGGGGCGAGCAGGTTCTCCTGGGGCAGGTTCAGCTCCTCCGCGCGCGCCGTCACCGCCGCCCGCGCCGCGGCGAGCCGGGCCGCGGCGACCGGGTCCTTGTCGGCCCAGGCGCGCGGAGGCGGCGGCCCGGACGGTGTCAGGGCGGGGGAGGGCAGCCCGGACTCGGGCAGGGCACGGGCGCGCTGGACCGCGGCCAGCCACTGCTCGAGCTGCCTGCGTCCCATCCGGTGCCCGTATCCCGGCAGCGCGGCCAGAGCCTGCGCGTCGGCGGGCATCGCCAGCGCGGCCTCCACGATGGCCGCGTCGGTGAGCACCTTGCCCGGCGAGACGTCGCGGTGCCGCGCCACCTGGTCGCGGGCCGTCCACAGTTCCCGTACGACCGCCATCTGCCGCCGCCTGCGCACCTTGTGCATGCCCGAGGTGCGGCGCCAGGGATCCTTGCGGGGGACGGCCGGCGGGGCCGCCGCTATGGCGGCGAACTCCTGGCGCGCCCACTCCAGCTTGCCCTGGCGCTCCAGCTCCTCCTCCAGCGCGTCGCGCAGGTCGACCAGCAGCTCCACGTCCAGCGCCGCGTACCGCAGCCAGGGCTCGGGCAGCGGTCGGGTGGACCAGTCCACGGCGGAGTGGCCCTTCTCCAGGGAGTAGCCCAGGACGTTCTCGACCATCGCGCCGAGGCCGACGCGGGCGAAGCCCGCGAGCCGTCCGGCCAGCTCGGTGTCGAACAGCCGCGTGGGGCGCATGCCCGTCTCGCGCAGGCAGGGCAGGTCCTGGCCGGCGGCGTGCAGTACCCACTCGGCGTCCCCGATCGCCTCGCCGAGGGCGGTCAGGTCCGGGCAGCCGACCGGGTCCACCAGTGCGGTCCCCGCGCCCGCGCGGCGCAGCTGGACGAGGTAGGCGCTCTGCCCGTAGCGGTATCCGGACGCCCGTTCGGCGTCGACGGCCACGGGGCCGCGGCCCGCGGCGAAGGCTTCCACGACCTTGGCGAGGGCCTCGGGCGCGGCGGTCACGGGCGGGACGCCCTCGCGCGGTTCCAGCAAGGGGACCGGCGCCGGACCTTCCTCCCGTGCGGGAGGCCGAGCTGCGTTGCTTATGGAGGTCTCTTGGGCGTCGGTCACGCGACAAGGGTATCCAGCCGCACGGGGGGCGGGGTGGCCGCCGACGGACGGTGGCGACGGCGGCCGCGGCGCACCCGCCCGCCCGGCCGGGGAGCCGGCCGGGCGGGCGGGTGCGGACCGCGGCGGTGAAGGGGTCGGAGCGGTACGGGGCCGTGGGGGTGAGGGAACGGGGGTGTCGGGGCCGGGGGTCAGTGGATGATGCCGGTGCGCAGGGCGACCGCGACCATGCCCGCGCGGTCGCCGGTGCCCAGCTTGCGGGCGATCCGGGCGAGGTGGCTCTTGACGGTCAGGGCCGACAGGCCCATGGAGACGCCGATCGCCTTGTTGGACTGGCCCTCCGCCACCAGCCGCAGCACCTCGATCTCCCGGCCGGAGAGCTCGCGGTAGCCGCCGGAGTGGCCGGGGGCGCCCGGCGGGCGGCGGTGCATACGGGCGGCGGCGGCGCCGATGGGCGCGGTACCGGGGCGCCCGGGATGACCGGGGTGGCCCGGGGCGCCGCGGGTGCCGGTGACGACATAGCCCTTGACACCGCCTGCGAGGGCGTTGCGCACGGCGCCGATGTCGTCGGCGGCGGAGAGGGCGAGGCCGTTGGGCCAGCCCGCCGCCCGGGTCTCGGACAGCAGGGTCAGGCCGGACCCGTCGGGCAGGTGGACCTCGGCTACGCAGATGTCGCGCGGGTTGGCGACACGGGGGCGGGCCTCCGCGATCGAAGACGCCTCGATCACGTCCCGGACACCGAGCGCCCACAGGTGGCGGGTGACGGTGGAACGGACCCGGGGGTCGGCGACGACGACCATGGCCGTCGGCTTGTTCGGGCGGTAGGCGACCAGGCTTGTGGGGTGCTCAAGAAGAACGGACACCGGGCCTCCTGGGGAGTGGAGAGCGGACGGAAGCCGACTATGGGGGAAGTCGGGATGGGGTTGAGCCCCGTGAGGGGTCACAGAATCCTTCGGCACTCCGCCGGTCCGTCTTTAGGGAATGATCACGAATGAGTGAGTGAAAAATTCCGGCAAATCGGACAGGGGCTCGATCCGGGGAACCATCAGAGTGGCTGCGGGCCCCGGCGCTGCGGCAGTGGTACGACGGCCGCCCCCTCGCCCTCCTCCGGCGGCAGCCCCGCGCACTGGCACAGCAGATCGCACCAGGCCACCAGATGTCCGGCCGCGGCCTCCCCCGTCCCCTCCCGAAGAGTCCACGATGCGCGGATCTCCAGCTCCGAGCGCACCACCCGGTCCGCCAGCTCCCCGAAGGGGTGGGAGTCCGTCCGCGTCACCGTGCCGCCCTCCGCGGCGTACCCGGCCGACCGCGCCTCCAGCGCGCCCGTCAGCCACGACCAGCTGACCTCCGGCAGCAGCGGGTCCTGCGCCATCTCCGGCTCCAGCCGGGCGCGGGCCAGGGTCACCACGCGGAACGAGCCCCGCCACGCCTCCTGCCCCGCGGGGTCGTGCAGCAGCACGAACCGCCCGTCGGCCAGCTCCTCGCCCCCGGCCTCGACCGACGCCTCCACCGCGTGCGCGAACGGCGCCAGCCTCCTGGGCGGCGGAAGCGGGCCCAGCCGCACCTCCGGGCGCGGCCGCACCTCGGCCAGGGCCGCCACGGCCTGCCGGAAGGGCCGCGGTGCCTCCTCACCGCCGGGACCCGCCGTACCGTCCGCCTGGTGTGCTCGCGCCGCTGCCATGGGCGGCAGCGTAGGCGGAACGGGTGCCCCGGACGGGTAGGGACACGTGCGAGACTTCTGGTTGTGACCGCCGACGACCGAACCGCAGCCCAGACCCCCTCCGCCGCGGGCTCCGCCGCCCCCGGGGCCGCCGACCCCGCAGTCGCCGACTCCGCCTTCCTGCGGGCGTGCCGCCGCGAGCCCGTGCCGCACACCCCGGTGTGGTTCATGCGGCAGGCCGGACGCTCCCTGCCGGAGTACCGGAAGGTGCGCGAGGGCATCGGGATGCTCGACTCCTGCATGCGCCCCGACCTCGTCACCGAGATCACCCTCCAGCCCGTCCGCCGGCACGGGGTGGACGCGGCCATCTACTTCAGCGACATCGTCGTGCCCCTCAAGGCCATCGGCCTCGACCTCGACATCAGGCCGGGGGTGGGCCCCGTCGTCGAGCGGCCCGTCCGCTCCCGCGCCGACCTGGAGCGGCTGCGCCGCCTGGAGCCGGGCGACGTGGAGTACGTCACCGAGGCCGTCCGGATGCTCACCGCCGAACTGGGCCCCACCCCGCTCATCGGTTTCGCCGGCGCCCCCTTCACCCTCGCCAGCTACCTCGTGGAGGGCGGGCCGTCCCGCAACCACGAGCACACCAAGGCGATGATGTACGGCGACCCGGAACTGTGGGCCGATCTGCTGGACCGGCTCGCGGACATCACCACCGCCTTTCTGAAGGTGCAGATCGAGGCGGGCGCGAGCGCCGTCCAGCTCTTCGACTCCTGGGCCGGGGCCCTGGCCCCGGCCGACTACCGCGCCTCGGTGCTGCCGGCCTCCGCCAGGGTCTTCGACGCCGTCGCCCACTACGGCGTCCCCCGCATCCACTTCGGCGTCGGCACCGGCGAGCTGCTGGGCGCGATGTCCGAGGCCGGTCCGGACGTCGTCGGCGCGGACTGGCGGGTGCCGCTGGACGAGGCCGCCCGCCGCATCGGCCCGGGCAAGGCCGTCCAGGGCAACCTCGACCCGGCGGTGCTCTTCGCGCCGCGCGAGGCCGTCGAGACCCAGACGCGGCGCGTGCTGGACGCCGCCCGCGGCCTGCCGGGGCACATCTTCAACCTCGGCCACGGCGTACTGCCCGACACCGACCCCGACGCGCTCACCCGCCTGGTGGAGTACGTGCACGAGCGGACCGCGAGCTGAGGCGCCGCGGGACCGCGTGGAACGCCGGTGGGCCGGGCCTCCTCGGAAGGAGGC
>NZ_JBXUOY010000157.1:0-12611 GCF_057196705.1 Streptomyces sp. ATLC9
CGCCCGCCCCCCCCCCCGCCCCCCCCCCCCCCCGCGCCGGGGGGCCCGGGGCGGCACCCGTGCCGCTCGCGCACCGTTCCGCTCCGAGGTCCGGGACGGGCCGTCAGTCGATCCCCCGCCAGATGTGCGGCTCGGACGCGTCGTCCTCCTCTCCGGCCAGCAGGGGGGCGGGGACGTCCCAGAAGTCGTGGTTCAGGGGATCGTGCTCCGGCGCATCGGTGATCATCGTCATCTCCTCCCCACCGGATCCGGCACGCCGCCTCAGGCGTGGCAGTCCGGCAGTCCTCCGTGGTGGGCGACCATCTCCCCGAAGGGGCCGGCCACGTCCATCCGCGCCCCGGGCGGCAGCCCCTCCAGTTCCGCGCGGGCGCGGTGCAGGTTCCCGACCAGGCGCTCGGGGTCGAGCAGTGAGGCGAAACGGCCCAGATCCGCGCGGCGCGCCGCCTCCAGCGGGGAGAGCCCGTCGCGTACGGCCTCCTGTGCGACCCGCAGCAGCCACCGCAGATACGCCTCGGTGGCGTCCAGCAACTCCGTTCCGCCCACCGGCCCGTGGCCGGGGACCACGACGCGGGGGGCGAGGGCCCGCATCCGCTCCAGCGCCCGCAGCGAACCGCTCACCGAACCCATCAGCACGAACGGTGTCACCCCCGACCAGACCAGGTCGCCGGTGAACAGCACACCGCGCTCGGGTACCCACGCCACCGTGTCGTCGGCGGTGTGCGCGGGGCCCAGGTGCAGCAGCTCCACGCGCAGCCCCCCGGCGTGGAGGGTGAGGCCGTCGCGGAAGGTCAGCGTCGGCAGGGTCAGCGGGATCTCGCCCCACTCCACCCCCGGCCACAGCCCGCACAGCCCCAGCCCCGCCTCGGCGCTGTCGGCGCGGGTGCCCTCGTGCGCGACGACCACCGCCCGCGGTGTGAACAGGCTGTTGCCGAAGGTGTGATCGCCGTGGAAGTGGGTGTTGACGACGACGCCCGGACCGTCCGGGGCGATCCTCTCCACCTCCCGGCGCAGCAGCCGGGCGCGGGCCTCGGTGGCCGCGGTGTCGATCAGGACGGGCGGGCCCTCGCCGCCGGGCCGGCCCGTCACCAGGCCCGCGTTGTTCAGGCACCAGCCGCCCGGCGGCTGGACGAAGGCGTGGACGCCGTCGGCCACCTCCTCCAGGAAGGGGGTCGCGGCGGCCGGAGGGCGGGCGGCCGGGGAGACGGTGCTCCTGACCGCTGTCGTGGGCGTGACCATGGTTCTCCGTCCATGTGTCGTGGGGCGTGGCAGGCGGCTGTGCGCCGGGGTTCGGAGGCCGGGGTCGGGCGCTCAGATGAGCGAGGCGTACCGGCCCCGGTGGAACAGCAGGGGACGGGCGCCGGGCTCGGAGCGCAGCGCCACCACCCGCCCGACGAGCAGCACATGGTCGCCCGCCTCGTGCTCGGCGTGCAGCAGGCACTCGAAGGAGGCCGACGCCGAGGGGACGACCGCGTTGCCCGTGATCCCCTCGACCGCCCCGACGCGCCGCATGGCCTCCGCGCCCGCGGGCCGGTCCGGCCGGGCGAACTCGCCCGAGAGCATGCGGTGTTCCTCGGCCAGTACGTTCACGGCGAAGCCGCCGCCGGCCGCCACCCGCGGCCGCATCCTGCCGTCCCGCTTCACCGAGACCAGCAGCAGCATCGGGTCGAGGGACACGGAGGTCAGGCTGTTGAGGGTCATCACGGAGAGGGTGTCCCCGCTGCCCTGCGTCAGCAGCGTGACGCCGGTGGGGAAGCACCCCATCGCCGTGCGGAAGGAGCTGATGTCGGGCTCGGGCCCGGCAAGCAGTGTGGTGCCCGTGTCGGTCATGTCCCGGCTCCGTCTCTGCGCGCCCGTCCCCGGTCCGCGCTGTCGTTGGCTGGTCGGCCGCCTGCCGGTCGTCGGCCGGCCGCGGTGGGTGGGCGGGTCAGTAGTTGCCGAGGCCGCCGCAGACGTTGAGCGCCTGCGCGGTGATGGAGGCGGCGATGTCGGAGGCCAGATAGCCGACCAGGCCGGCGACCTCCTCCGGGGTGGAGTAGCGGCCCAGCGGGATCTTCGCCTGGAACTTCTCCAGGACCTCCTCCTCCGTCACGCCCCAGTGGCCCGCGTAGCCCTGGCGCACGCGCTGGGCCATGGGGGTCTCGACGTAGCCGGGACAGACGGCGTTCACGGTGATCCCGGTCTTCGCCAGCTCCTTGCCGACGGCCTTGGTGAAGCCGATGACGCCGTGCTTGGAGGCGGAGTACGGCGCGGCGAGCTCCACGCCCTGCTTGCCGCCGGTGGAGGCGATGTTGATGATCCGGCCCCAGCCCCCCTCGTGCATGCGGCCGGTGCTCAGCACCTCGCGGGTGACTCGGAAGGTGCCGTTGAGGTTGGTGTCGATCACGTCCAGCCAGAGATCGTCGGGCATCTCGGCGGTGACGCCGCCGCCGCCCCGGCCGGCGTTGTTGACCAGGATGTCGATGCGGCCGTACTCGGCCACCGCCGCGGTCACCGCCGCGCGCACCTGCTCGCCGGAGGAGACGTCGCAGACCGTGCCGGACACCTCCAGATCCTCCGCGCGCAGCCGCTTCACCAGTGCCTTGACGCTCTCCTCGGCACGCGCCACGCCGAACACCGCGACGCCCTGGCGGGCCAGCAGTTCGGTCACGGCGAGTCCGATGCCGCTGGTGGCACCGGTGACGAAGGCGACCCGTCGCTCCGCGTCTGTCATCGTGCTCTCCCGTATCCGTAGGGGTCCTGGGTGACGACGACCGTGACCGGCACACCTTGCGGGTCTCTCGACTCCTCCTCGAGGCGTCCCGCCGTACGCGGGTTCCAGCCGCGCTCGACACCCGGTCGAGTACCGGCCGCGAGGGTGTGGCCGTCCGTTGTGCGCAATCCAGGAGCCAACCCAGGACTGAGGAGGGGCCCATGCCCGAGCAGACGATCCCGGACGTGACGATCCCGGACGTGCGGAAGTCGGTGACCGTGGCGGCCACGGCCGAGGAGAGCTTCAAGGTCTTCACCGGGCGTCCCGCGGACTGGTGGCCCCCGTCCCACGTCCTGCTGAAGAAGGAGCGCGCCGGTCTCGCCTTCGAGCCGCGCGTCGGCGGCCGCTACTACGAGTGGGACGTGGAGGGCAACGAGATCGCCTGGGGCCGCGTCCTGGAGTGGGACCCGCCGCGCCGGCTGGTGATGACCTGGCGGATCGACGGCAACTGGCAGTCCATCACCGACGACGAGCGCGCCAGCGAGATCGAGGTCGACTTCACGCAGGTCGACGCCGGCACCACGAAGGTGGAGCTGGCCCACGTGAAGCTGCACAAGCACGGCGAGGGCGCGCGGCGCATCTTCCAGGCGCTGGACGGCCCGAGCCCGGGCGAGACCCTGGAGCGCTTCGGGAAGCTCTTCTGACCGGAGTTCCGGGCGCGCCGCATCCGGCCGCGCCGGGTCCGGGCCGGGGTCCAGTGACGGTGCAGCGGCCTTCGAGGCGGGGTGCGCAAGCTGGCCCGGCCAACGAAGGCCCTTCACCACAGGAGGTCACCAGGATGCCTGCCGACACGCTGCCGGACACACTGCCGGACGTACGGACGGACACACCGCCGGACACACTGTCGGACGCCGGGCCGGCGATGGCCGCGGAGAAGCTGCGGGTCCTCGCGGCCCGGCACGCGGCCGAGGCCGACACATCCCGCGCGCTGACGCCCGAGGTCGTCGCGGCGCTGCGGGAGTCCGGCTTCGCCCGCCACTTCGTGTCCTCCCGGTGGGGCGGCGCCGAGGGGTCCTTCGCCGAGCTGACCCGTGCCGTGATGACGGTCGGCGAGGGGTGCGCGGCCACCGCCTGGTGCGCCTCGCTGAGCGCCTACTCGGCCCGCTTCGCCTCGCACCTGCCCGAGGAGGGCCACCGCGCCCTGTGGGGCACCGACCCCGACACCGTCATCGCCACCGCCCTGATGCCCGCCGGCCGGGCCGTCCCCACCGAGGGCGGCTGGCGGCTGGGCGGCCGGTGGAGTTACGTCAGCGGCGTCGACTTCGCCGACTGGGCGCTGGTGTGCGCCGCGGTGGCCGGCGCCGAGGGTCCGCCGAGGATGCGTTTCTTCGCGCTGCCCGCGGGCGACTACACGGTCGTCGAGAGCTGGGACAGCGTCGGGATGCGGGCCACCGGCAGCCACACGGTGGTGGTCGAGGACGCGTTCGTGCCCGCGTACCTGTCCTTCGACCGCACCGACATGCTCACCGGCCGCAACACGGGCTCGTCCGTCCCCTCCCACAACGTGCCCTTCCAGGCCGTGGGCGGCCTGACGTTCATCGCCCCCGTGGTCGGGGCGGCGGCGGGGGCGCTGGAGGCGTGCGCGGCGACCGTCACCGGGCGCCGGCGCAACCCGTCCACCGAGATCAAGGTGGTGCGCGCCTCCGGCCGCATCGACGCCGCCCGGCATCTGGTGGAGCAGAACGCCGATGTCATCGACGAGCGGGCGTTCACCCCCGCGCTGATGGCCCGCAACGAGCGGAACGCCACGTTCGCGGCGGAGATCGTCAACGAGGCCGTCACCCTGCTGATCCGCGCCGCCGGCACCGGCGGGCTGGGGGAGGGGCGTCCGCTGCAGCGGTTCTGGCGGGACATCACCTCGGCGACCAGCCATGTCGCGCTCCAGTACGACACCGCCGCCCGCAAGAACTACTCGGCCGTCCTGCTCGGCCCCGAGGAGGAGTGAGACGGGGGCGGGGCCCACGCGGGGGCGGAGCCTCCGGGCCCCGCCGTCGTGCGCTCCGCCGCATCCGCCCGCGCCCGCCGGCGCGGTCTCCCGTCCGCTCCAACGGAGGTGCCACCTTGTCCGTCTCACCCGTCGAACCCCTCACCGAATCCCTTGCGGAACCCCTTGCGGAACCCCTTGCGGAGCCTTCCGCCGAGGACGCGGCCGGCTGCCCGGTCGCCCATGGGGGGATGGAGACCTACCCCTTCCCCGGATCGTCGTACCGGGGCCCCGACCCGCGCTACGCGAAGCTGCGCACCGAACAGCCGGTGGTGAAGGTCCACACCGCCGGAGGCGTGGACGCCTGGCTGGTCACCCGCTACGAGGACGTGCGCGAGCTGTCGGCCGACCCCCGGCTCAGCCGCGCCCTGGCCTGCGGGCCGGGCGCGCCGCGCATCGGCGGGACGATGCACACCACCCCCGAGATGATCATCTCGCTGGACTCGCCCGAGCACTCCCGGCTCCGCAAGCTGGTGGCCGGCGCGTTCACCCTGCGCCGCGTCCAGCGGATGCGGGACGGCGTCCAGCGCGTCGCCGACGAACTGCTCGACGACATGCTGGCCAAGGGCGGCACGGTCGACCTGGTCCAGCAGCTGGCGCTGCCGCTGCCGCTGACGGTCATCGGCGAGCTGCTGGGCGTGCCGTCGAAGGACCTGCGCGACTTCGAGAAGTGGGCCCGCGCGTTCGCCACCGTCGACGACCGCGCCGGCGGCGAGGAGTCGCTCAACGGCCTGGCCAGGCTCAGCGAGTACATCGTCGGGCTGATCGCCGACAAGCGGGCGAACCCGGCCGACGACATGCTCTCCGAACTGATCGCCGCCCGCGACGACGGCGACCGGCTCAGCGAGGAGGAGCTGGTCACCTTCGGCTTCACCCTGATCGGCGCCGGCTTCGACACCACCGCCAACCAGCTCGCCAACTCCGTGCTGGCCCTGCTGGCGCACCACCGCGAGCAGTGGCTGTGGCTGGCGGAGGACCCCGGCCGCATCCCCGTGGCGGTCGACGAACTGCTGCGCCACGTCAACCTGTTCGCCACCGACACCACCGGCTTCCCGCGCGTCGCCGCCGCCGACGTCGAGGTCGGCGGGGTGACGATCGCCAAGGGCGACGCGGTGCTGCTGGCACTGGCGTCGGCCAACCGCGACGAGGCCGTCTTCGAGGACCCCGACCGCCTTGACCTGGCCCGCTCCCACAACCCGCACATCTCCTTCGGCCACGGTGTCCACCACTGCCTGGGCAAGCACCTGGGCCGGATGGAGATGGAGATCGCGATCGAGGGCCTGGTGCGCCGCTTCCCCGGTCTGCGGCTCGCCGTGCCCGAGGAGGAACTGCCCTGGCACACCGGGGAGATCAACCACACCCTCACCTCCCTGCCGGTCGCCTGGGGGGAGTGAGCCCCGTACGGCGGACGCGACGACGAGCCGGGCCCATCACGGCGAAGCGCGCGCCCTGGTCGTCCGAGAGCAGGGCGGAACGGCCGAACGGACTGTCCATGGGCTCGCGCCGGACCTCCCCGCCCAGGGAGCGGACCGTCTCCGCGGCCTTGTCGCAGTCCTCGACGGAGAAGTACACCAGCATGTGAGCCGGGAGGTCGGCGGGCTGGTACGGCCCCATCTGGAGACGGGCCGCGACCGGCTGAGGGCTGCCGGGCAGCGAGAAGAGCTTGAAGTCGAACTCCGTGCCCTCCGAGACCTGCTGTCCCTGATAGCCGAGGACGGCCTCGTAGAAGGGGTCGACGCGCTCCTTGTCGCGCGTGTAGACCTCGGGCCAGAAGAACGAGCCGGGTGCGCCGTGGAGGTCGAAGCCCGCGTGGCCGTCCGCCTGCCACAGGCCGAAGACCGTGCCGCCCGGATCGGTGGCCAGCAGGCTGGTGCCCATACCGGGTACCACCGACGGTCCGGTGACGACCCGGCCGCCGGCCTCCCCGATGCGGTCCGCGGCCCCGGCCGCGTCCGTCGAGGCGAAGTACAGGTTCCACACGCCCGAGGCGCCCTCCGGGTCCGCGGCCAGCGCCCCCACGGTCTTCCCGTCGCGCAGTGCCACCACGGAGGCCCCGTGGCCGGTGTCGTGGTAGGCCCAGCCGAACAGCTCACCGTAGAAGCGCTTGGCCGCCTCCAGGTCGGGCACCGTCGCGTCCACCCAGCAGGGGACCCCTGCGTCGAAAGCGGTCACATCCCGCTCCTCTCCATCACTTCGTGTCTCCGCCGTGCGCGGCGTGTCCTGTGGTCGTCCGGACGCTATCCGGGGGCGCTCGAGCCGCGGACGAGAAGCGGCCGGGCCCGGCTCGTGGGGAGCGGGGCACGGGCGGTCGTACGGGCGCGGACGGACGCGGGGTGGCGGGCTCAGCCGAGCCGGGTGCCCCGGGCCGATACCGTGACGGGGCCGAAGACGGTGCCGTCCTGCTCCAGCACGGTGAAGGCGGTGGCGGTCGTGGTGAAGCCGCGGCCCGACACCCTGCCCAGGTGGACGGCGTGCACGGTGCCGGGGAAGACGCCCTCGGCGGGCTCCGAGGGCCCGGGGTGGGTCACGTAGAAGGAGAAGGCGTTCCCGCCGCGGGCCACCCAGTACCCGGTGCCGGGGTACTGCGGCACGCCGTTCTCGTCGGGGGTGCCGTCGGTCGTCACGGTGCGGTCCTCGTGGAAGACGAAGCGCGAGACGGCGGTGGTGGCGTCCGGGCCGGTGCCGACGGTGACGGCCACCTCCCAGGCGCCGGTGATCGCCGGGCCCCGGCCGTGCGCTTGGGCCTCCCCGGAGTCGGCGGCCGTGACGAGCAGGCCCGCGAGCATCGTCAGGACCGCGAACCAGACGGCGAGTACGCGCGGTGGGACGCGTCGCCGCGCGTCGGGGGCGGAGGGGGTGGCGGTGGCGGGCGGGACGGTCGCTGTGTCAGGCATTGACTGGCCTCTCTGCGTGCTGTGCGTGCTGTGCCGGTGGTGCGGGCCGCCGCTGTGCGCGGGCCCTGAGGTCGAAACCGGGGCGGGCGACTTCCTCCGGTGAGAGGTCCGTGCCCGAGGCGAGGAGGCGGCGCGAGATGCCGTGGTCGGCGGGCCGGTTGACGGACTCCACGCCGACCAGGCGGCCGGAGCGGAAGCAGAACACCGAGAAGCGCCCGGTGTCCGGATCGCCGGCGACCACCGCCTCGTCGTGGCCCGCGGTGAGCCCGGCCATCTGCAGTCGCAGTCCGTACTGCTCCGACCAGAACCACGGGACCGCGGTGTACGGCCCGGTCTCGCCCAGGATGTCGGCCGCCACGCGGCGGGCCTGGTCGGAGGCGTTCTGCACCGACTCCAGGCGGATGTGCCGCGGTGTCCAGGGGCTGGGGAAGCGGGCGCAGTCACCGACGGCGTACACGTCCGGATCGCTGGTGCGCAGCCGCGGGCCGACGATGACGCCGTCGCCCACCAGCAGTCCGGCGGCGGTGGCGAGTTCGACGTTGGGCAGTACGCCGATGCCGACCACGACCAGGTCGGCCGCCAGGCGCTCGCCGCCGTCCAGCTCCACCACCCGTACGCGGCCGGAGCCCTCGGGCCCGGTGCCGCCGCGCAGCGCCACCACCTCTCGGCGGGACAGGAGGCGGACGCCCTGCCCGCGGTGCTCGGCCGCGACGTGTTCCGAGACGGCCTCGGTGACCGCCCGGGACATCACCCGCGCGGACGCCTCGACGACCGTGACCCGGTGGCCGAGCGTACGGGCGGTGGCGGCCAGCTCCAGACCGAGGAAGCCCGCGCCGACCACCACCACGTCCAGCTCCCGGCCGCCGGTGAGCCGCCGCCGCAGCGCGTCGGCGTCGGCCAGGGAGCGCAGGGTCCGCACGCCCTCCAGGTCCGCCCCGGGCACGGGCAGGCGGCGGGGCCGCGAACCGGTCGCCAGGACCAGACGTCCGTAGGGAAGCTCCCGGCCGGAGCCCAGCTCCACGGCCTTGCGTTCCCGGTCGATCCCCGCCGCCCGGTCACCGCGGACCAGGTCGATGTCGAGGGCGGAGAAGAAGTCGTCCGGCCGCAGTTCCAGGCCGGCCCGGTCCACCGTGCCCAGCAGGTAACCCTTCGACAGCGGCGGGCGCTGATAGGGCAGCGCGGTCTCCTCCGCGACCAGGGTGATGCGGCCGGAGAAGCCGCGGGCGCGCAGCGCCGCGACGGTCTCCACGCCACCCTGCCCCGCGCCGACGACGACGACGTCCGGCGCGCCGGGCTCCCGGGCGGCCCCCTCCGCCGTCCCCTCCGCTGTTTCCTCCGCGGCCCCGGCCATCAGCTCTGCGCCTCCGGCAGGTGCACCACCAGGCCGTCGATCTCCTCGGAGACCGGGAGCTGGCAGCTCAGCCGGCTGTTGTCGCGGCGCGGGCAGGCGGTGCCGTACAGCACCTCGTCCTCGGACTCGTGCATCTCGGGAAGGGGCAGCGTGTTGGCCTCGTCGACGTAGACGTGGCAGGTCCCGCACTGGGCGGAGCCGCCGCACTGGGCCTCGATGCCGTCGATGTTGTTGATCTTGGCGCCGCGCATGACCGTGTTGGGCGCCGCCACGTCGACGATGGTCTCGGTGCCGTTGGGGTGCTTGTAAGTGATCTTGGCCATGGCGCTCTCCTCGGCAAGTCGGCCGGCCGCACATCGGTAGGCAGCGAACGGTGGCAGCGGCGTCTGGGGGCGCACTGGGAGCGCGCTGGAGCGTTTCTGGAGCACGGTGCGGCGGGGTGGTGGGAGCGAGGCGCGCGGACGGGGCTCGACCGCACCGCTACCGGCCGTCCACCCGGCCGCCGCAGCGTCATCGCATGACCACCTCGACACCGCGCGCATCGGACACCACAGCCGGCGGGAACACCGGAGCGGACCACGGGAGGGGCGGACGCCTCGGCCTCGTGCTGTTCGCCTGCTGCCTGGGGCAGTTCATGAACGTGCTCGACGCCTCGGTGGTGAACGTGGCACTGCCCGTCATCGCCGAGGAGCTGGGCTTCGAGAGGCACACCCTGCAGTGGGTCAACAACGCCTACACCGTCGCCGTCTGCGGCTTCCTGCTGCTCGGCGGACGGCTCGCGGACCTGTTCGGGCAGCGCCGCGTCTTCCTCTTCGGCGTCGCCCTGTTCACACTGGCCAGCAGCGTCGGCGGGGCGGCGGACGACCCGGTGACACTCGTGCTCGCCCGCGCCTTCCAGGGGCTGGGCGCGGCCGTCATGGCGCCGGCCACCCTCACCGTGCTCGGCACCACGTTCACCGAACCCGCCGCCCGCGCCAGGGCGTTCGGGATGTGGAGCGCGGTCTCCGGAGCCGCCGGGGCAGCCGGGGTGCTGGTCGGAGGCGTGGTCACCCAGTGGTTCTCCTGGCGCTGGGTGCTGCTGATCAACGTTCCCCTGGGCCTGCTGCTGTTCGCCGCCGTGTGCTGGGCGGTCCCCGAGACCGGGCCGCGGCGTGACGGGCCGCGGGGGAGGAGGGGCCTGGACCTGCCGGGGGCGCTGGCCGTCACCTGCGGCCTGATGGCCACCGTCCACGGCGTCGCCGCCTCCAGCGCCCACGGCTGGGACTCACCGCGGGCCTGGGGCACGGCGGCGGCCGGGGTGGCGCTGCTGTGCCTCTTCGTGCTCCACCAGGCCCGGTTCGCCCGGCAGCCCCTGGTGCCGCTCGGTGTCTTCCGCAACCGGTCGCTGACCGCCGCCAACCTCGTCGCCTTCTTCGGCATCGCGGCCCTCTTCAGCACCTTCTACTTCTTCACCCTGGTCCTCCAGCAGGTGCTCGGCTACAGCCCGCTGCGCACCGGGCTGAGCTATCTGCCGATGTCCCTGGGCATCGCCCTCGGAGGCTGGGGCATCGCGCGGACGGTGCCCCGCACCGGCCCCCGGCCGGTGCTGCTGGGCGGGCTGTCGCTGTCGTGCGCCGGACTGCTGTGGCTCTCCCGGGTGGACGCCGGCTCCGCCTACGCCGCCGACGTCCTCGGCCCCGCCCTGCTGCTGGGATTCGGCATGGGCGCGGTCCTCAACGCGACGACGAACGCCGCGACCGCCGGCGTACCCGCCCGCGACGCGGGACTGGCCTCGGGCCTGCTGAACACCACCCGCCAGCTCGGCAGCGCCGTCGGCCTGGTGACCCTGGCCACCCTCTCCACCGCCCGCGCGGACCACGAGATCGCCCGCGGAGCGGCCCTGGAGGACGCGCTCGCCTCCGGCTACGGGCTGGCCCTGGCCGGCGCCGCGCTGTTCACCGCCGCGGGGCTGCTGGCGGCTCTCGCCGTACCGCGCCGGGGGACTTCCGGTCCAAGGGCGCTCCAGCCGTCTTCGAGACGCTGACGGGACGCTGGCGCCCTGACGAGAACGGAGGTTTCCGATGGCGATCAATCCGTCCGTAACGGCGGGCGCCGACGCGCTGCGCGCGTTCGGTTCCCAGCGGCCGCGGTGGACGGCCCGCACGCCCGGCGGTACCGACGGCCCCGAAGACACCGGCGAGGGGACCGGGAGGAGCGGGACCGGGGTGGAGTACGCGACCATCGAGGTCCCCCGCGACTACGCCGACCCGGAGGGCGAGCGCCTCACCATCGCCCTCAGCCGCCGCCGGGCCACCGACCCCGCCCGCCGCCGCGGCGTCCTGCTGGCCGTCAACGGCGGGCCCGGCGGGGACTGGGGCCTGGGTCGTGAGCTGCCGGGCAAGTACGAGGGCGGCCCCGTCCACGAGGTCTACGACCTCATCGGCTTCGATCCGCGCGGCACCGGGGACTCCACCCGGCTGTACGCCGAGGTCACCGTCCCCTCCGCCTCCTTCGACTCCCGGCCCCCCAACTCCGCGTTCGAGACCCTGGCCGAGGACATGCGGCTGCGCGAGCTGGCCTGCGAGCGGGCCGGCGGCGAACTGCGCCGGCACATCAGCACCCGCAACACCGCCCGCGACATGGACGTCATCCGCGCCGTCCTCGGCGAGGAGCGGATCAGCTTCGTGGGATACGCCTACGGCGCCTACGTCGGAGCGGTCTTCGGCAGCATGTTCCCCGACCGCCTGGACCGCAGCGTGCTGGACTCCTGCGTCCACCCGGGGTGGACCTGGCGCGAGCAGTTCCTGTGGCAGGGCGACGCCGTCCGGCGCAACGTCGACCGCTGGGCGCGGTGGACCGCCGCGCGTCACGGCCACTTCGGCCTCGGCACCGGCCCGCAGCAGGTGCTCGACGCCGTGGAGGAGGTCGTCGCCCGCCTCGACGAGCAGTGCGACACCCCCCACCTGCGCACCCTCCTCGACGGCGCGGTGGGCAACCGGGCCACCGACCGGAGCCGCTGGGAGGAACTGGGCCTGCTGGTCGCGGGCCTGCGGGAGGCGACCGCGGCCGGCGACCCGGAGCGCTGCCGCGAACTCCTGGCCGAACAGGGCACCTGGCGGCCCGAGGACAGCGAGGGCGACCTGCGCGTCGGAGTCCTGGAGGCCATCACCCTGGAACACGCCTGGCCCGCCGACCTGGAGACCTACCGCCAGGACATGCGCGACTTCCGCGAGCGGTTCCCCTACGGCTACGGCGTACTGCGCGCCCAGCCGTGGGTCGGCGCGTTCCGCACCTTCACGGCACCGGAGGAGCCCACCCGCATCACGCGCGACGGCTACCCGGCGGGCCTGGTCGTCCAGGCCGACGGCGACCCGATGGACCACTACGACGGCGGCGTCGCCATGGCCGGACTGCTCGGCCACGGGCTGCTCACGGTGGAGGACTCCGGCGATCACGAGATCTACGCCCTGGCCGGCAACGCGGAGGTCGACGCCCACGTCCACCGCTACCTCGTCGACGGTGTCCTCCCGCCCCCGGGAACCACCTGCCGGGGTACGGCCTCCCGCCCGGAGGTCCCGGCGGACGCGTGACCGGCTCCGCGTCCCGCCCCCGCGCGTCCGGGCCCCCGGACCCCCCCGGTGCCGGGGGCGGCCC
>NZ_JBXUOY010000158.1:0-12512 GCF_057196705.1 Streptomyces sp. ATLC9
GCCGGTGTGCCGCGCACCGGCTGCGACGGCACGGGCATCACCGTCGTCTCGCCACCGCCCCGCGTGCCGCCCCGGGTGTCCTGTTCCCGGTCGCCCCGCTTGCGCCGGGCCGACGCCTTCGCCGGGTCGGGGGAGCCGACCGGCACCTCCAGGACGTAGGCGCTGCCGCCCCCCGCCCCGGGCACCTGGTGGGTCTGGAGCACACCGCCGTGCCGCCGCACGATCCCGCGCACCAGCGGCTCGTGCACCGGGCTGCCGCCGCCGTACGGGCCGCGCACCTCGATGCGCACCACGTCCCCGCGCTGCGCCGCCGCGACCACGATCGTCGAGTCGCCGGAGGCGGGGCCCTGCGCGTTGCCGGTCGCGTCCACGCCGGCCACGTCCGCGACCAGATGGGCCAGCGCCTGCGCCAGCCGCGCCGGATCCACCTCCACCTCGACGGGCGGGGCGTGCACCGCGAACTGCGCGCGTCCGGGGCCGATCAGCTCGATGGCGCCCTCGACACCGGCCGAGACCACCTCGTCCAGCGACACCGTCTCGCGCGCGAGGCGCTCGGCGCCCGTGTCCAGCCGCTGGTAGCCCAGCACGTTGTCCACGAGCGTGGTCATGCGCGCGTAGCCGGCGGCCAGATAGTGCAGCGTCTGGTTCGCCTCCGGCCACAGCTGCCCGGCCGGATCGGCCGCCAGCCCGCCCAGTTCGCCGCGGAGCTGCTCCAGCGGCCCGCGCAGTCCGCTCTCCAGTACGGCCAGCAGCTGCTCGTGGCGTGCGACGAGGGCGTCGTAGGAGGTGCGGTCGGTGAAGGCGAGCACCGCGCCGACGAGCTGGTCGCCGTCGCGCACCGGCGCGGTCGTCATGTCGACCGGCACCGCGCGGCCGTCCTTGGTCCACAGCGCCTGACCGCGTACCCGGTGCTTGCGTCCGGAGCGCAGGCTGTCGGCGAGCGGCGTCTCCTCCCACGGCAGCCGGCTGCCGTCGGGGCGCGAGTGGTGGACGAGCGGGTGGAGCCTCTGCCCGCCCAGCTCGCCGGCCCGGTAACCGAGGATCTGCGCTGCGGCCGGGTTGACCAGGACGACCCTGCCCTCGGTGTCCACGCCCACCACGCCCTCGGCGGCGGCGCGCAGGATCATCTCGGTCTGGCGCTGCTGCCGGGCCAGCTCGGCCTCGGTGTCGACGGTGCCGGTGAGGTCGCGGACGACGAGCATGAGCAGCTCGTCCCCGGTGTAGCTGTTGCCGTGGTCGGCGAAGGCCGCCTCGAAGGACGACTCGTAGGGGGTGCGCCCGTCCTCCAGGTTGGCGCTGGTCACCTCGACCATGAACTGCGCGCCGTCGGTGCGCCGGGCCACCATCCGCGTCGGTTTGGTGCGGGGCTGGGGGGCGTCGTCGGGGCGGCGCATCGAGCCGGGGATGAGCTTGGAGTCGAACTCCGGGAGCAGGTCGAGCAGTCCGCGCCCGACCAGGGCGGTGCCCGGCGACTCGAAGACCTCCAGGGCGATGCTGTTGGCGTTGACGACCGTGCCGTTGCAGTTCACCAGGAGCAACGCGTCCGGCAGTGCGTCGAGTATGGCTGCGAGGCGAGCAGCGCCTCGGGACGGCCTGCTGCTCACGACGACGCATCCTCCCTGCTGACCAGCTGGTGCACCGCGGCAGCGCCGGGACCGGGGCCGGGACCGAATCCGGACCGGTGCGCCGTGTCTCCCGCGCGTGCCACTTGGGGGGAAGTCTACGGCCAGCGGTGGCGGAAGCGACGGCGGATGCGTGGGGAGGGTGGGGAGAACGCGGGCCCGGGGCCGGGCCGGCCTGTGACGCCCGTCACTCCCCCGCTTCCTCCGCGAGCTCCTCCGGGCCGGGGAGAGCGGGCACGAGGGCGTCCCAGCGGGCGATCTCGCAGCCGTCCGTACGCCGGAACGAGGCGTCCACCCGCTGCCCGCGCCAGATCCCGGTGATGCGGGCGGTGGCCGGACCGCCGTGGATCTGGGCGCACATCGCGTCCGCGGGGACGGGCCGCCAGGGGTCGCGCGGCCCCCGGGCGGCCCGGTCGACGGCCTCGCAGGCTGCGAGGGCGTCGGGGTGGCTGCCGCCGGCGGGGTGGCAGTCGAGGGTGTGCGCCCGCCGGGCCGGGGCCCCGCCCCCGCGTACTCCGCGCGGCGCGGTGTGCGGTGCCGCGACGCCGTCCGGGGAGATGGAGACGGTGATGGTGAGCCGGTCCTCCCGGGCGGCCGGCACGACGGGCCCGGGCGCGGGCACCGGCGTGGGCCCGGGTTCGGGGACGGGCCAGGGCCGGGCGGAGGCCGGTACGGCGAAGGAGGCGGCGGAGACGGGGGCGAGTGCGGCGGCGAGCACGGCGGCCCCGGTGAGGACCGCGGCGGTACGGCGGTGCGGCATGGCGGCTCCTGCGGAGGTGTGGTGCGGGCGGACCCGCGCGACTGGGGTTCTTCCCTCCCCCGTTCAACGCGCTACCGCGCACGCCGTTGCGCACCTCCACCCACCCGCCGCACCATCGGTGCCGCCACCAGGGGCAGAGCCCTTTGCCGGGGAACCCGCCAGCCGGGTAACGTAGGGTCCGATTGGAGACAGCCCCCGGGCTGTGCCATCATCAGCACACACGTCGTGGTGACGCGGCGCGTGGGGAGGCTTCGCCTAGTCTGGTCTATGGCGCCGCACTGCTAATGCGGTTTGGGCCTTAAAGCCCATCGAGGGTTCAAATCCCTCAGCCTCCGCTCTGGTCGTCATGATCACCGAAGCCCCGGCCCGTACGGCCGGGGCTTCTTCCGTTCCGGGGGTCCGCCAGGGGCCGGCGGCGGAGACCGTGAGCGTCTTCCACGGGCATCATCGCAGGTCGGGCCAGGTGGACTGAATGGATTTCGCCTCTGGGCGGAGGTCATGTAATGTTGTTCCCGCAACGCCGACCGGCAAGAAAACAGCCGGGAAGTCAAGCGCTCGTAGCTTAACGGATAGAGCATCTGACTACGGATCAGAAGGTTGCAGGTTCGAATCCTGCCGAGCGCGCAGCACGCGAGAGGCCCCGCCGGGTACGGCGGGGCCTCTCGCGTGTGCCGGGGGTGCGGGGGCCGTGTAGCCCACCGGGAGGCAGTCGTTCGCCCGAGGCGGGGATTTGTCGTACCGCGATGTTTCACGGGAAACATCGGGTCCCGTCCGGGTGGCCCCACCGAACAGGGCCGGACCGCGGGTGCGGTTCCGGCCCTGTGGGGTCGCGGGGCGGCAGGGGTCAGACGGACCGGCCGACGGTGGCGGTGGCCCCTTCGGGCTGCCGCTCCTTCTCTCCGGCCTGTTCGGCTTCGACCTTCTCGATTTCGGTCTGCTCGTCGAGCCGGGTGCGCAGTGGCACCTCCTTGACGAACAGGACCAGCAGCAGTGCGATCACCGCCATCGGGGCGGCGTAGAGGTAGATGTCGGCCACGCCGTGGCCGTACGCGCTCTCGACGACCGTGCGGACCGGGCCGGGGAGGGCGTCCAGGTCCGGGATGGCGCTGCCGTCGCCGCCGGTCGCACCCTCGGGCCTGACGCCCAGTTTCGTCATGCCGTCGGTGACGTAGGCGGTGATGCGATGGGCGAGCACCGCACCGAGCACCGAGACACCGACCGCGCCGCCGAGGGAGCGGAAGAAGGCGAGTACGGAGCTGGCCGCGCCCAGCTCGGAGAGGGCGACCTGGTTCTGGGTGGCCAGGACGAGGTTCTGCATCATCATGCCGACGCCGGCGCCCAGCAGCGCCATGGAGACGGCGATCTGCCAGTACGGGGTGTCGTACCGCATCGTGCCCAGCAGGCCGAGTCCGGCCGTCAGCAGGACGCCGCCGGACACCAGCCATATCTTCCAGCGGCCGGTGCGGGTGATGACCAGGCCGGAGAGGGTGGAGAAGACGAACAGTCCGCCGATCATCGGGATCGTCAGCACACCGGACATCGTGGGCGACTCGCCGCGGGCGAGCTGGAAGTACTGGCTCAGGAAGACGGTCGCGCCGAACATCGCGATGCCGACGAAGAGCGAGGCCAGTGCGGTGAGCGTGATCGTGCGGTTACGGAACAGTCCCAGCGGGATGATCGGTTCGGCGGCGCGCGACTCGGTGATGACGAAGGCCAGGGTCAGCAGAAGCGCGGCGCCGACCATCGTGTACGTCTGCCAGGACAGCCAGTCGTAGCTGTTTCCGGCCAGTGTCACCCATATCAGCAGCAGGGAGACGGCGGCGGTGACGAGGGAGGCGCCCAGCCAGTCCACCTTGACGTTCTCCCGCCTCACCACGGGCAGGTGCAGCGTCTTCCGGAGGACGATCAGGGCGAGGACGGCGAAGGGCACGCCGACGTAGAAGCACCAGCGCCAGCCGAGCCAGGGGGTGTCGGTGATCACACCGCCGAGGAGCGGTCCGCCGACAGTGGCGACGGCGAAGGTGGCGCCCAGGTAGCCGCTGTAGCGGCCGCGCTCACGCGGGGGGATCATCGCGGCGATGATGATCTGGGAGAGCGCTGCCAGACCACCCGCCCCCAGGCCCTGCACCGCACGGAAGGCGATCAGGGTGCCGGTGTCCTGTGCCAGGCCGGCTCCGGCGGAGGCCAGTACGAAGAGCACCAGCGCCGACTGCACCAGCAGCTTCTTGCTGCAGAGGTCGGCGAGCTTGCCCCACAGCGGAGTGGAGGCGGTCATGGTCAGCAGCGCCGCCGTGACCACCCAGGTGTACGCGCTCTGGCTGCCGCCCAGGTCCGAGATGATCCGGGGGAGGGCGTTGGAGACGACCGTCGAGGACAGGACGGAGACGAACATGCCGAGCAGCAGCCCGGACAGCGCCTCCATGATCTGGCGGTGCGTCATGGGCACCTGTTCGGTGCCCGGGGCGGTGCGGGCGGTGCCTTCCTTCAGCGCCTCCGAAGGTGTGGACGTTGCCATGCGCTCCTTGCTTTCCGTGTCTCTTCCGGCGGCGGGTGGCGTGCCGCGGCACGCCGTGGGTCTGCGGTTCGGGTGGTCCGGATGGCTGTGCGCCCGGACACGGTGGTGCGGGCCCGGGTGGTAAGTGCGGCACGCGGGGTCGTGCGGGGTGTGCGGTGATCAGCCGTGCGCGACGGCCGCGGGGTGCGGCGGGAGGGGGCGTGCGCTCCGGGAGGCGGTGCGGCAGCCGCAGTCGCAGTCGCCGAAGCTCGCGCGCAGCCTCGCCAGCAGCTCGGTGAGACGGGTCACGTCCTCCTTTGGCCAGTCGCCGAGGAGGTGCGCGAGCGTCTCGCTGGTGCGGTGGTGCATGTCGGCCAGCATCTGCTCGCCGCTCCCGGTCAGCCGCAGCAGCCGGACCCGGCCGTCGAGGGGGTCGGGACGGCGGTCGACCCAGCCGCGCTCGACGGCGTACGTGACGTGGCGGCTGGTGACGGACATGTCGATGCCCAGCAGATCGGCGAGCCGCGTCATCCGCATCTCACCGTGCCGCCCCAGCAACGTCAGCACGACCGCCGGCGCGGGCGGGCAGTCGTGGGGAAGGTTGCGGGCCAGTTCGCGCCGGACGGCGCCGACGGAGCCGAGTTCCCGGGCCAGGTCCTCATAGGGGGCGTGTGCTGTCACCGGGGCCTCCTCACGGCCGCAGAGATCGTTGCCTACTACAAGCATATGTTCGTTGGTTGCGGCAAGCAAACGAATTCGGGCGTGAGGGGGCAAATACTTTCCCAAGAAAAGGTGTGCCCCGTGCCAAGCTCCACGCCGAGCCCCGTACCGGGTCCACGGCACCGTTGTACGGCGGGGTGGGCGTGTGACCGGGGGTGACCGGTGACCGGCTCGTTCGCTAGGGTCCGGAGGTATGGCTCACAACCCTCATGCACCCCAGGGTCCGGCAGGCGGCCAGGACCCGGCCGGCAGCACCCAGATGTTCCGCGCCTTCGTCGACGAGGACGGACCGCGTCCGCCCGCCGCGACCCGGTCCTCCGGCCCCAGGGTCGGTCTGATCGTGGGGATCGCCGCGGTCCTCGTGGTCGTCGCGGCGGTCGTCTGGTTCGCCCTCTCCTGAGGGCTCCCGGGCGGGGCGGCCCCGTCCCGCTCCGCCCGGCCCCGCTCCGTGAGGAGAGGCGGGGGATCACCGGGACGGAGGCGAACGCGGACGGCCGCCGGGACGGTGTCGTACCGTCCGGCGGCCGTCCGCGTCTTCGTGTCGTTCCCCGTACCGCTTCTCCGTGCCGAGCCTCCGCGCCGGTCGCCCCGTGCGGGGGCGGGCCGTCACTCCTCCGAGGTCAGGCCCTCTCTGAGCTGCGCGAGCGTACGGGTCAGCAGCCGCGAGACGTGCATCTGGGAGATGCCGACCCGCTCGCCGATCTGCGACTGCGTCATGTTCCCGAAGAAGCGCAGCATGATGATCTGCCGCTCACGCGGCGGGAGCTTGGCGAGCAGCGGCTTGAGCGACTCGCGGTACTCGACGCCCTCCAGCGCGCTGTCCTCGTACCCCAGCCGGTCGGCGAGGGAGCCTTCGCCGCCCTCCTCCTCCGGGGCGGGGGAGTCCAGGGAACTGGCCGTGTAGGCGTTGCCCACGGCCAGCCCGTCCACCACGTCCTCCTCGGACACTCCGAGGGCGGCGGCCAGTTCGGTCACCGTCGGGGAGCGGTCGAGCTTCTGCGACAGTTCGTCGCCGGTCTTGGTGAGCGCCAGGCGCAGCTCCTGCAGGCGCCGGGGGACGCGCACCGACCAGGAGGTGTCCCGGAAGAAGCGCTTGATCTCGCCGACGACCGTCGGCATCGCGAACGTGGGGAACTCCACGCCCCGTTCGCAGTCGAAGCGGTCGATGGCCTTGATCAGGCCGATGGTGCCGACCTGGACGATGTCCTCCATCGGCTCGTTGCGGCTGCGGAAGCGGGCCGCCGCATACCGCACGAGCGGGAGATTCAGCTCGATGAGGGTGTCTCGGACGTAGACGCGTTCCGGACTGTCGGCGTCGAGCGCGGCGAGCCGCTGGAACAGGGAGCGGGAGAGGGTCCGGGTGTCGATGGCGTCGCAGTCTGAGGGAACGTACGGTGCGTCGTCGGCCTTGGTGTCGGGCTCGGCGAGCACCTTCGAGCTGCCCAGTTCTACGGACATGCCACCCCCTTGAGGTCGCGGACGGATCGCGGCGGCGCCCTCGGGTGTGAGGGAGGCACCTCCCGGTCAATACCGGCGGCGCCGTCGCGGCAAACGCACTTCTCGCAGAATGTCACAAGTCAGCAACACGACGTAGCCCCTTATCGATAAAACTGCACAGCTCGGGATGGGGATACGCCCGGACGAGTGTCCCTCGCCGGAGTTACGCGTCGATGGAGTTTGCGGCCCGGAGCCGGGCGAAGCTCCGCGACAGCAGCCGGGACACGTGCATCTGGGACACGCCCAGCTCCGCGCTGATCTGCGACTGCGTCAGGTTCCGGTAGTACCGCAGCAGCAGGATCCGCTGCTCCCGTTCGGGGAGCTGGACGAGCAGGTGCCGCACCAGGTCGCGGTGTTCCACGCCGTCCAGGGCCGGATCCTCGTAGCCGAGCCGGTCGATCAGCCCGGGCATGCCGTCCTCGCGCTCCTGGGCGGCCTCCAGGGACGTGGCGCGGTAGGCGCGCCCGGCCTCCAGACAGGCCAGGACGTCCTCCTCGGCGATCCGCAGCCGCTCGGCGATCTCGGCGGTGGTCGGCGAGCGGCCGTGCAGCACGGTCAGGTCCTCCGTCGCGCCGCTGACCTGCACCCACATCTCGTGCAGCCGGCGCGGTACGTGCACGGTGCGGACGTTGTCGCGGAAGTAGCGCCGGATCTCGCCGACGATCGTCGGCATCGCGAAGGTGGGGAACTGCACCCCGCGTCCGGGGTCGAAGCGGTCGATGGCGTTGATCAGGCCGATGGTGCCGACCTGGACGACGTCCTCCATCGGCTCGTTGCGGCTGCGGAAGCGGGCGGCGACGTAGCGGACGAGGGGCAGGTTGGCCTCGATGAGGGCCCCGCGCACCCGTTCGTGCTCGGAGGAGCCGGGTTCCAGTCCGGAGAGCCGCTCGAAGAGCACCTGGGTCAGGGCGCGGGTCTCCGCGCTCCGACGGCTGGGGGCTGCCCCCGTCGGGGTCCGGGGAAGGGTCTGCGTGACCGCCACCGTTCGTCCAACCCCTTCACGGTTGTCTCATCCGGCGAAAGCGGTCATAGCATCACAAGGTATATGCGCCGTGGGCAAGCACCGCACGGCTTCGTGTTGGTGCGGTGCGCGCACGGCGGACGGCCGTCCGGGGGTGCCCTCCGGGGCGGCGGGACGGGGTTCGCGGGAGCGGACTCGTACGGGCGGCCCGTTCAGTTCACCAGTTCGGTCATGAAGGTCCCGACACCCTTCGCGGCGCCGGAGATGCCCTCGAAGCCGATGCCGACGAGTTCGGCGGAACGGTCGGGGGAGGTGATGATCGAGTACAGGATGAAGACGAGGAGTGTGTAGAGCACGACCTTCTTCACGTCCACGGCGCTTGCCTCTCCCCCCGACATCCCCGAACACCCCGGGTGCCCCGAACACAGGACCGCCCAGGCGGTTGCGAGAGTCTAACCGGCGCGGACCGGCGCTCCCAGGGGCGGCGCGGGCCGTGCCGTACGCCGGGGGCGGGAACGGGGCGCGGGGGCGGAACACGTCGAAGGGCCCCCTCGGAGAGGGGGCCCTTCGACCACGCGGTAGCGGTGGGATTTGAACCCACGGTGGAGTTGCCCCCACACTCGCTTTCGAGGCGAGCTCCTTCGGCCGCTCGGACACGCTACCGGGAGGAAGCCTAGCCCATGGTCGGGCGTGTGCCGAAATCGGTTCCGGGGGAGGCGTCGCTCCGGCCCTCCAGGGCGCCCTCTGGCGGCCGGGGAGCCGCGCGAGGGGCCGTACGGGAGGGCGCGCGGGAGGGCGCGCGGGAGGGCGCGCGGAAGAAGTCGGTGAGCAGTGCCCCGCACTCCCGCGCCAGCACCCCGGAGACCACCTCGGGCCGGTGGTTGAGCCGGCGGTCGCGCACGGCGTCCCACAGGGAGCCCGCCGCACCCGCCTTCTCGTCCACCGCCCCGTAGACGACCCTCTCCAGCCGGGACAGCACGATCGCGCCCGCGCACATCGTGCACGGCTCCAGCGTCACCACCAGGGTGCAGCCCGACAGCCGCCACTCGCCGACCGCCCGGGCGGCCTCGCGGATCGCCACGACCTCCGCGTGCGCCGTGGGGTCGCCGGTCGCCTCGCGCTCGTTGCGGCCGAGCCCGAGGACCGCGCCGTCCGGACCCAGGACGACCGCGCCGACGGGCACGTCGCCGGTCCCTGGGGCCCGCGCGGCCTCGGCCAGGGCACGGCGCATCGCCGCCCGCCACGGGTCGCGCAGCGGATCGGTCGTCCCGTTCCGGGAGGCCGGGGACTCCGGGGCCTCCAGGGACTCCGGAGGCTCCGGGGCAGGGGCGTGCGGCTCCGGCGGAACGCTCATGCACCCAGTGTCCCCGCCCGCCGCGGCCCCGCGTACGGCGGGTGGGCGGGCGCCGCGTGTGCCGGTTACCGCACGGCCTCCAGCATGTCCGTGCAGCCGAGTGCGTCGGCGATCTCGGTCAGCGCGTCGTCGGAGGTCAGCGAGAGCAGCGCCGTGCCGTCCACGCCGAAGTCGGCCAGCAGTTCGACGTCGCCGACCGGCCCGGCCGGAACGGCGCCGGCGGCCTCTTCGGACGCGTCCCGGTCGTCCTCGTCGTCCTCCGTGCCGCTCGGCGGCTCACCGTCCTCCGTGCCGTCGAGGTCCACGAGGAGGTCCAGGTCGTCCTCCCCGCCCGGCTCGCGGCCGAGGAGCTCGTCGGTGAGCAGGATCTCCCCATAGGAACTGCGCGCGGCCGCGGCCGCGTCCGAGACGAAGATGCGGGGATCCTCCTCGCCCTCCACCCGGACGACGCCGAACCAGACGCCCTCCTGTTCGATGCAGACGAGGACCGGCTCGTCGTCCTCGGCGGCCTCCCGGGCCAGGTCGGCGAGATCGGCCAGGGTCTCGACCTCGTCGAGTTCCGTGTCGCTCGCTTCCCAGCCGTCTTCGGTGCGCGCGAGCAGTGCGGCGAAGTACACCGTGACTCTCCCACTGGTTTCAGGTGCCCGAGTGCTGACGGGACCGCGCCCCGCCCAATCGGAATCGTGGCAGAAACCGGCGCCGAGCGAGAGGTCTTCGACCGTGCGTCGCGTGGGTGTTGCGCCGGACTACCAGCGAAATGTCCTCATCCGCATAGCCTGGCGCATGCGTGCGGCGCGGGCGCGGCGCGGCTGCACCCGTTCGCGCAGGGCCTTGGCCTCGTTCAGTTCGCGCAGGAAGACCGCCCGGCGGCGGCGGCGCTCCGCGTCGTCGTCCGGGGCCGTGGTGCCGCCGGGGGACCGGATGCCCGTGCGGCGTTCCCCGGGCCCCCGGCGGTCCCGCGGCTCCTGTCCCCGCTGGTCCTCGCGTATGAGTGCCCGACGGTCCTCGGGGGTGTCGTCGTGCTGCTGCCTCGGTTCGGTCATACGGCCCACCTCCGGTCGTACCTGTTCACTGTCCCCCGAAAAGGCGGTTGTACGCCAGTGCGATCCGGGAAAGCGGCTCGGCTACTGTCGACGGCATGCGGATTCACGTCGTCCACCACCCGCTGGTGGCGCACAAACTCACCACGCTGCGCGACGAGCGCACCGACTCCCCGACCTTCCGGCGCCTCGCCGACGAGCTGGTGACCCTGCTCGCCTACGAGGCCACCCGGGACGTGCGAACCGAGACGGTCGGCATCAGGACCCCGGTGACGGCCACCACGGGCGTGCGGCTGTCGCACCCGCGCCCCCTGGTGGTGCCGATCCTGCGGGCCGGGCTGGGGATGCTGGACGGGATGGTGCGGCTGCTGCCGACCGCCGAGGTGGGCTTCCTGGGCATGATCCGCGACGAGCGCACCCTCCAGGCGTCCACGTACGCCACCCGGATGCCGGACGACCTCTCCGGGCGCCAGGTGTACGTCCTGGATCCGATGCTGGCCACCGGCGGCACGCTGGTCGCGGCGATCCGGGAGCTGATCCGGCGCGGAGCCGACGACGTCACGGCGCTCTGCCTGCTGGCGGCGCCCGAGGGCGTGGAGCTGATGGAGCGCGAGCTGGCGGGCACGCCGGTGACGGTGGTGACGGCCTCGGTCGACGAGCGGCTCAACGAGGACGGCTACATCGTCCCCGGCCTGGGCGACGCGGGCGACCGCATGTACGGGACGGCCGGCTGACCCGGCCGCCGTACCCGCCGCGTCCGCCCTACCGGCAGCCCGAGGCGGACGGCGAGGGGGAGGGGGAGGGGGAGGCGAGGGCCGCCATGGCCTCGCGCACGTCCTTCTCCCCGGCCAGGGCCTTGAACCCCTTGCCGATCACCAGGTCGATCTCGCTCCTCCCGTCCCCGGGCTTCCCGGACGTCCGGCGCTCGACCGCCCTGACCTCCGCTCCCGGGAGCTGGGCGAGCAGGACGTCGAACGCGCCGTTCCCGTACGCGGCGGGCGGGCCCATCAGCAGCCCGGCCTTCTCCACCTTCTTGTCGAGGGAGGCCGGGGCGTTGGCCACCTCGCCGATGACGAAGCCGCGCTTCTCCAGCGCGTCCGCCGTCTTCCGGGCCAGGCCGCCGCGGGCGGTGGCGTTGTAGACGTTGACGGTGATGGCGGACGGCTTCGGCAGGGCGTCGGGCGAGGCGCCGGGGCTCTCCCCCCCGGCGGAGCGCGCCGCGACGCCGGTACCGCCGTTCTTCGCGGTCCCGCCGCCGGAGCGTTCGCAGCCGGGGTCGTCGCCGGCCGCCCGCACCGTGGTGCCGTCGCCGGTGAAGACGTCGAGGAGCTGCACCGTCCCCCAGGAGAGCACACCGACGGCGGCGGTCGCCGCGACCGAGGCGGCGACGATCCTGCGGCGCCTGCGCGGGCGCCGCATCCGCGGGTAGCTGTCACCCGTGATGCGGTACTTGCCGCCCATGCCGGGGGGAGTGAGCATGCTCATGGGCGCAGCGTAGTGCGGAGACGGCGTAATGCCTACTAGATGATCAATGCGCACACCGCAGTCGGCCCCGAAAGGGGCAACGCGTCCCGCCCGGTGGCGCCGGGGCGCCGGCGGGAGCCCGGGGCGTCAGTCGAGTTCGAGCACCCGGGCGTGCAGCACCTGCCGCTGCTGGAGGGCGGCGCGCACGGCGCGGTGCAGGCCGTCCTCCAGGTAGAGGTCCCCGTTCCACTTCACGACGTGTGCGAACAGGTCGCCGTAGAAGGTGGAGTCCTCGGCGAGGAGGGTCTCCAGGTCGAGCTGCCCCTTGGTGGTGACGAGCTGGTCAAGACGCACCGGGCGTGGGGCGACATCCGCCCACTGGCGGGTGCTCTCCCGGCCGTGGTCGGGGTACGGCCGCCCGTTTCCGATTCGCTTGAAGATCACACGGAAAGCCTACCGGTCCGGCGGCGCGGGGCGCAGCCTTCCGGCGGAGCGTCGGGGCGTGTCCCGGATTCGGGTGGCGGACGGTCGCCGGTCGGCGCGTCGCCGGGCACACGGCGCGGAAAGCGCCGCGGGCGCCGGGGCACACGCCCCGGCGCC
>NZ_JBXUOY010000159.1:0-12500 GCF_057196705.1 Streptomyces sp. ATLC9
CGCGCAGGGTGCGGAGGGGGCCGTTGCGGCGCTCGGCGGGGTCGCCCGGCAGGCGGGCGACGGCCATGGTGCAGGCGAACGCGGTGTAGCTCGCGGCCGCGACCGTCGCCGACGCGCCGGTGACATCCCTGAGATAGACACCGGACCAGTCCATCGAGGCACCCTCGGCGAGCACCGCGCACATCCCCACCGCGCCGATCAGCAGGGCCGAACGCGGCGGCAGGGCGAAGCGCGGCGGCGCCTCCTGCCCGGGCGCGGGGCGTACGTCCAGCAGCCCGCGGCAGGCGGCCGGGACGGCCGCGGGCCGGCCGGCCGCGGCCAGCGACAGGTGGATGCGGGCGTCCACGCCGAGGTGGACGGCGCCCACCCCGGCCGCCGAGCCCAGCAGCGCGCCCACGCTCCACATGCCGTGCAGCCCGGACATGATCGAACGACCGTAGCGCTGCTCCACCTCCACCCCCTGGGCGTTCATGGCCACGTCCGCCATACCGGCGGTGGCGCCCAGGGCGAGGAACGCGGCGCAGAGCACGGCCGGGTGGGGAGAGAGGGCGGGCAGGGCGAGGGAGGCGCACCACAGCACGAGCAGGGCGCGTACCGCCGTCCGTCCGCCGTAGCGGTGCACGATACGCCCGGCCAGTGGCATGGCGAGTGAGGCACCGATCGCGGGGAAGGCCAGAGCGAAGCCCAACTGGCCGTTGCTCAGGTCGAGTTGGTCGCGAATCCAGGGGATGCGGGTGGTGAAGCCGCCGGAGACCGCGCCGTGCAGGGCGAAGACCAGGGCGACCGAGCGCCGGGCCCGGCGGATGGAGGAGGAGGGCATGCGCGTAAACTATCAGGAAGCCTTCCTGAATGAAAAAGGAAATCTGCGAGGATCCCTTCATGAGCACGCCCCCACGGCCCGCGTCCTCCGCCGCCCCGGTCCGCCCCGCGCACACCGCGTCACCCCGCACGGCCCGCGCCATCAACGACCGGATCGCGCTGGAACTGCTGGTGGATCACGGCCCCCTGACGGCCGGCCGGCTCAAGGAGCTGACCGGCCTGTCCCGCCCCAGCGTCGCCGACCTGCTGCGGCGCCTGACCGACGACGGGCTGGTCCGGGACGTCGGGGAGACGGGGGAGGCCCGCCGCGGGCCCAACGCCCGGCTGTACGGCCTCGTCGCCGACCGCGCCCACGTCGCGGCCGTCGACGTCCGCGCCGGCAGCGTATCCTTCGCCCTGGCCGACCTGGCGGGCGGTGCGGCCGGCGGGGCGGAACTGCCCGCGGGAGACGGCGGGGAGGGCGAGGACGACCCCGTGGAGCGGACGGTGACCGCCCTGCGGGAGGTGCTGCGGGAGAACGGCGTCACCACGCTGCACACCGTCGCCGTCGGCGCCCCCGGCATGATCGACCCGGCCACCGCAACCCTCGGCCGCGGCAGCGCGCTGCCGGCCTGGCACGCCCGTGTCCCGGCCGCGATCCGCGAACGGCTGGGGGTTCCGGTGGTGCTGGAGAACGAGGTGAACCTCGCGGGCATCGCCGAACACCGCCTCGGCGCGGCGCGCGGACGAGACACCTTCGTCCTGCTCTGGCTGGGACACGGGGTGGGAGCCGCCGTGATCCTGGACGGCACACTGCGCCGCGGCGCTTCCGGGGGCACCGGCGAGGTCGGTTTCCTGCCGGTGCCCGGCACCTCCGGGCCGCCGTCGGCGACGGACTGCGACGGCGGTTTCCACTCCCTGGCCGGGGCCGGGGCGGTGTGCGCGCTGGCGCGCGAACACGGCGTGGGGCCGCCGCGGCACGCCCCCATAGGCGGCGTCCACGCCGCGGAGGCGGTGGTGCGCGCCGCGGTGGCCGGCACGCCGGGGGCCGGCGCCGAGGCGTTCCTGGACGCGCTGGCCGAACGGATCGCCGTGGGCGTCGCGGCCGTCGCCTCCGTACTCGACCCCGGCTGCGTGGTGCTCGGCGGCGAGGTGGGGCGGGCCGGGGGGCGGCCACTCGCGGAACGGGTGGCCGGCCGTCTGGCCGGGATGTCCCCGCTGGCCACCGAGGTGCTGTGCGGCAGGGTCGAGGGGAGCCCGGTGCTCGGCGGTGGGCTGGTGACGGCCCTGGACGCGGCCCGGCGGGAGCGGTTCACCGGGGTGAAGCCCCGGTCAGCAGGGGCCCAGGTCCTGCCAGACGCCCCATTCGCCGGTGGTACCGGGCTGCTCGCCCTGCGTCCACCACTTGGCCTTCCAGGTGCGGTTCTCCCAGGAGACGGTGGCACCGCCGGGGTAGGCGGTCGCCCGGCTCCAGGCGGGCGCGGCGCACTGCGTGCCGCCGGTCGTCGTGCCGCCGGTGGTGCCACCGGTCGTCGTGCCGCCGGTGGTGCCGCCGGTGGTGCCGCCGGTCGTCGTGCCGCCGGTGGTGCCGCCGGTGGTGCCGCCGGTCGTCGTGCCGCCGGTCGTCGTGCCACCGCCGTCCACCACCGTCACGCCGCGTGCCAGGTCCCCGGCCAGCCCGTACGTCCTGCCGCCGAAGGACACCGTCCAGTTCGACGGCGTGGACACCGGCAGGTAGTACACGAAGTCGAGTTCGACCGACGCGCCCGGCGCCAGAGTCTGCCAGGCGGGCAGCTTCAGCGAGACGCGGTGGAAGTCGCCGTCCAGCCCGCCGACGTTCCCCGTCCTGGTGTGCCCGCTGGCCACGATCGTGGTACCGAAGCCCGACTGGTCCTTGGCGTTGCCCGGCGCCGAGGTGGCGTAGTCGAACCGGAACTCCGTGCCGCCGGGAAGGGTCGCCTTCGAATTGTTGGTGATCTTCAACTTGGGGCTGATCGGGTAGTTGGAGTCCCCGAGGGCGAACTTGCCGAACTCCACGTCGATGTCCAGCGCCTGGCTCGGCGTCTCGGTGCCCGCGCGCCGCGCCCCGTACGGTGAGGCGGCCTTGAACTTCTCGTACATCGCGGTGGTGAGCGTGTCGCCCATCCCGTACTGGCCCTTGGCGGCATTCCAGCCGTAGTCGCCGGCCAGCTCCCAGACCATGGTGCCGCCGATGCCCTTGTCGACCACGTAGTCGGCCTTGGCGTTCACGGACTGCTCGTCCTCCGTGGACAGGAAGACCCTCTTCTGCGCGTTCCACAGCCACGGTGCGGTGAGGGTGGCGTCGTACTTCCTGGCGTAGGTGCCTGTGAGCTTCGTGTCCGCCGGCAGGCCGTACTCGTCGACGTAGTCACCGACGATGCCCTTCTCCAGGTTCTTGGCGTGCCACATCGGGTTGGAACCGGCCGGGGACTCCTCGCCGGCGGTGTCCTTGTCGTGCCAGAGGTTGTCGATGCCGACCGCGCCGTCGCCGCATCTGGTCAGTCCCGAGCCGGCCGGGCACTCCGTCGCCGCGGCCTTCCCCCACAGCCCGTCCGTGCCGCCGGTGACGTTCTTCCAGCCGCGTGTGTAGTAGGGCAGGCCGATGTTGATGCGGCCGGCCGGCATCGAACCGCGGAAGTAGTGGTAGGCCCAGTCGGTGTTGAGATAGCCGATCCCGCCGTACTGGGAGGTGGTGTAGACGCCTGCCTGGGCCAGTTCGCCGTCACGTCCGTCGTCGTACAGCGAGGCGTTGGGGCCGACGTACTCGTTCCAGGCGCCGTGCAGGTCGTACGACATGATGTTGACGTAGTCCAGGTACTTCTGCACCTGGAAGGTCTCCATGCCGCGCAACAGGTAGCCCGAGGACGGCGCGGCGACGGTGAGCAGATAATGCTTACCGTCGGCGGCGCCGGCGCGGTCGAGCTTCTCGCGCAGGGTCTTCATCAGGGCGGCGTAACCCCTGACGAGTCCGGCGCGGCGGGGGTTGGCGATGGACCAGTCGAGAGGGTTGCCCGCGTCCTTCATGGTCGTGGGGTACTCGTAGTCGATGTCAACGCCGTTGAAGCCGTACTTCCTGACGAAGTCCACGGCCGAGTCGGCGAAGGTGTCGATGCCCGACCGGTTGACCGATCCGTCGGCATTGGTGGCCATGGTGTAGAAGCCGCCGGAGTCCACCCGCTTGCCGTCGGGGCCGAAGTAGCCGCCGGTCTCGGCCCAGCCACCCACCGAGATCAGCGTCCTGACCTCCGGATGCTGCTTCTTGAACTTGTTGAGCAGGTTGAAGTGGCCCTTGTACGGCAGGGCCGGGTCCATCTCCGCACCCGTGACACCGGGCCAGGTCATGCCGGTCGCGGTGTTCTCCGGCCCGTCGGGTCCCACCGAGAGCCGGTTGCCGCCGTCGACGTGCGCGAAGGCGTAGTTGATGTGGGTGACCTTGTCCCAGGGGATGTCGGAGGCGAGGTAGCGGGGCGTGCCGTCGGCCCCTGTGCGCCAGCCGGTGAAGTAACCGATGATGCGCCGCTGGTGGTCGGCGCCCATCTTCTCGCGCCCGGCGGTGTCGTAGACCGTGCAGTAGGGAACACTCACGCCCGGCGTCGCGTACAGCCCGTCGGGGCGGCAGGACGCATGGTCCTCGGCGGCGTGGGAGGGAGAGCCCGGCAGGGTGCCGAGCAGCAGCCCGGCGACGGCCGCGGCGGTCGCGGCGAGTACCGCCCCGGCGCGCGTACGGGCGCGGGGCGGTCTGCCGCGGAGGGCGGGGACGGACACGCTGGACGACATGCGTGGACCTTCCGATGCGGTGAGGGGTCGAGTGGGGAGTTCTGTGCAGAGGTCCCGTGCGCCGGGGCGGACCGGGCGGACAGACCGGTGCGCCCCGGGACGGACGGTGCTCGGGCCCGGGCGTGCGCCCCCCCGGAGCCGGTCCCTCGGAGGTGTCGCAGACACTAAGAGGACTAGACCAGTAGGTCAATAGGTCTGGACCAGTTGTCCGTTCAGTGCTGTGAGCCGCTCCACAGGCCCTCTCTGGTGCCGCTCCAACCGGACGTGGCACACTGGTCGCGTACCAACGTCAAGCGCACTCCGGGGTCGGTGAAAGTCCGAACCGGCGGTTACAGTCCGCGACCCGACCGCTGCCAGCGGCCGGTTGACCAGGTGAAATTCCTGGACCGACGGTTAAAGTCCGGATGGGAGGCAGTGCGCGGCGGGCCGCGAGACGGCCGGTACGCCGCCGTAGGCGGATCCACGGTTGCCCTGCCGGGCCCGGAGATCCGGCCCGCCGCCCGGCGTCCCGTCCACCCCGCGAGACCGTTCGTTTCCCGTACCGCCCCGGAGTCCGTGCCCGAAGAGGCAGGAGGACCCGGTGGCCACCGAAGCCGCAGCGCCCACCGCGCGGGAGCGCGAACGCGACGCCATGCGCCGTGCCGTCGCCCTCTCCGCCCGCGGCCTCGGCTCCACCAGCCCCAACCCCGTCGTCGGCTGCGTCGTCCTCGACGCCGCCGGGCATATCGCCGGCGAGGGCTGGCACCGGCGCGCCGGCGGCCCCCACGCCGAGGTCCACGCCCTCGCCGAGGCCGGCGGGGCGGCCCGCGGCGGCACCGCCGTCATCACCCTGGAGCCCTGCGACCACACCGGCCGCACCGGCCCGTGCAGCCGCGCCCTGATCGACGCCGGCGTCACCCGGGTGGTCTACGCCGTCGCCGACCCCACTCCCGCCGCCCGGGGCGGCGCGGACACCCTGGCCGCCGCCGGGATCGACACCGAGGCAGGCCTCCTGGCCGAGGAGGCCGCCGAGGTCAACGCCCCCTGGCTGACCTCGGTGCGCCTGGGCCGCCCGTACGTGCGCTGGAAGTACGCCGCCACCCTCGACGGCCGTACCGCCGCCGCCGACGGCACCAGCCGCTGGATCACCTCCGGCACCGCCCGCGCCGACGTCCACCGGCTGCGCGCCGAGGCCGACGCCGTGCTCGTCGGCTCCGGCACCGCCCGCGCCGACGACCCCCACCTCGCGGTGCGCGGTGTCCCCGGCGCCGTCCAGCCGCTGCGTGTCGTCGCCGACACCGAGGCCCGTGCCGTCCGTCCCGGCGCCCGCGTCCTGGACGGTGAGGCCCCCACCCTGGTCGCCGTCGCCGACGACCTGCCGGAGGCCGCCACCGCCCACCTCGCCGGGCACGCCGAGGTGCTGCGGCTGCCGCGCGCCGGCCGCCCCGGCGGGGGCCTGGACGTCGCCGCGCTGCTCGCCGCCCTCCACGACCGCGGCGTGCGGTCGGTGCTACTGGAGGGCGGCGCCACCCTGGCCGGGGCCTTCGTCGCCGCCCGAGCCGTGGACCGGGTCACCGCCTATCTCGCTCCGGCCCTCCTCGGCGCCGGGCCCGCCGCCCTCGCCGACGCCGGAATCGCCACCATCGCCGACGCGTCGCGGCTGGCGGTGACCGCGGTCGAGCGGATCGGGCCGGACCTGCGCATCGACGCCGCGCCCGCGGTACCCGCCGTGCCCACCGCATCCGCCCCCGCCGTCCACGACCCCAAGGAGTCCTGAGTGTTCACTGGAATCGTCGAAGAGCTGGGCGAGGTCGTCGCGATCGAGGAGCTGGCCGAGTCCAGCCGCTTCCGGCTGCGGGGCCCTCTGGTGACGGAAGGGGCGAAGCACGGCGACTCCATCGCGGTCGACGGAGTCTGCCTGACCGTCGTGGACACCGCCGGCGGGGAGTTCACCGCCGACGTCATGGCCGAGACCCTCAAGCGCTCCGCTCTCGGCGCCCTGGCGGCCGGCGACCGCGTCAACCTGGAGCGGCCCATGGCGCTGGGCGGACGGCTGGGCGGCCACATCGTCCAGGGCCATGTGGACGGCACCGGGACCATCACCGGGCGGGTGCCCGGCGAGAACTGGGAGATCGTCAGGATCGCCGCCCCGGGCGGGCTCACCCGCTACATCGTGGAGAAGGGCTCGATCACCGTGGACGGTGTCAGTCTCACCGTCGTCGAGGCGGGCGAGGCGGACTTCACCGTCAGCCTCATCCCCACCACCCTCGCCCTGACCACCCTGGGCGTGAAGGGCGTCGGGGACCCGGTCAACCTGGAGGTCGACGTCCTGGCCAAGTACGTCGAGCGGCTGCTCGGCCACCGCGCCGCCGCTGCCGCCGAGGTCGTCCGATGAGCGTGCTGGAGTGGCTCGACGGAACACTCAACGGGACCGCCTTCGAAGCGTTCGGCCAGAGCGTGAAGTGGTCCGACATGGTCGGCAACGTCATGGGCCTGATCGCCCTCGCCCTCGGCTGGCGCCGCTCCATCTGGACCTGGCCCGCGCAGTTCCTGGCCGGACTCATCCTGGTCGCCGCATACACGTCCGCCCAGCTCACGGGCGGCGTCGGTAAGCAGCTGCTGGTCATCGGCGTCGCCGTGTGGGGCTGGCGCCAGTGGCGGCGCGGCGCCCCCGCGCAGGGGGAGGACCGCGGGAGCGCGGCTGCCGGGCGGCCCTCCGGCGACGGGACGGGTGACGGCGCGGACGACAAGGCCGACGGCAGGATCACCGTGCGGTTCGCCACCTGGCGCGAACGCGGCAGGCTGCTGGCCGGGACGGCCGTCGGGACCCTCGCGGTCGGCGGGCTGTTCACGCTCTACCCGCAACTGTCCTGGAGCCCGTGGGCCGACGCCTACATCTTCGTCGGCACCCTGGCGGCGATGTTCGCCCAGGCCCGCGGCTGGGTGGAGTTCTGGTTCGCCTGGCTGCTGGTGGACCTGGTCGGCGTCCCGCTCGCCTTCGGCAGCGGCCTCGCCTTCTCCGGCCTGGTCTACGTCATCTATTTCGTCCTCGTCCTGTGGGGTCTGCGCGACTGGTGGCTGCGCTCCCGTGCGGAGGCGGCGAACGACCCGACTCTGGAAGGAGCTTCGGCATGACCATGCTGCACACCCGGAACCCGTACCCCGCCGGTTCCACCGCCCTCACCGCAGGGGCCGACGCGTTCGGCGGTGAGGCCGGCGAGACCCTGGCGCTGGACCCGGTCGAGCGCGCGATCGCCGACATCGCCGCCGGACGCCCGGTGGTCGTCGTCGACGACGAGGACCGCGAGAACGAGGGTGACCTCGTCGTCGCGGCCGAGCTGATAACGCCGAAGATCGTCGCCTTCATGATGAGCGAGTGCCGGGGCCTGATCTGCACGCCGATGGAGGCCGGCGAGCTGGAGCGGCTGGAACTGCCGCAGATGGTCGGGGACAACACCGAGTCGATGGGCACCGCCTTCACCGTCTCCGTGGACGCCTCCGCCGCCCACGGCGTGACCACCGGCATCTCCGCCGCCGACCGCGCCACCACCATCCGGCTGCTGGCCGACCCGGCGTGCGAGGCCGGCGACCTCGTGCGCCCCGGCCACGTCTTCCCGCTGCGCGCCCGCCCCGGCGGCGTGCTGGAGCGCCCCGGCCACACCGAGGCCGGAGTCGACCTCGCCCGCCTGGCCGGACTGCGTCCCGCCGCCGCCATCGTGGAGATCGCCGGCGAGGACGGCACCATGCTGCGCCTGCCCGAGCTGGTGCCCTTCGCCCGCAAGCACGGACTGGCGATCGTCTCCATCGAGGCGCTGATCGCCCACCGCCGCTCCCGCGAGCAGGCCGCACCCGCCCCCGCCCCTGCCCCCGGCCCGGACGTTCCCGCCGTCCGCCGCGAGGCCGTCACCTCCCTGCCCACCGCACACGGCGACTTCCGCGCCCACGGCTACCGCTCCGCGGCCGACGGCGTCGAGCACATCGCCCTGGTCGCCGGGGACGTCGAGGGCGCCGAGGACGTACTGGTCCGAGTGCACTCCGAATGCCTGACCGGCGACGTGTTCGGCTCGCTGCGCTGCGACTGCGGACCCCAACTGGACGACTCCCTGCGCCGCGTGGCCGCCGAGGGCCGCGGCGTGGTGATCTACCTGCGCGGGCACGAGGGCCGGGGCATCGGCCTGCTGTCCAAGCTGCGTGCCTACCAGCTCCAGGAGGCGGGCCGCGACACCCTCGACGCCAACCTGGAACTCGGCCTGCCCGCCGACGCCCGCGACTACGCCGCCGCCGCGCGGATGCTCACCGGCCTCGGTGTGCGCTCCCTGCGACTGATGACCAACAACCCCGACAAGACCGGCGCCCTCGCCCGGTACGGTCTGCGCGTCACCGGCCGCGAGCCGGTGCCCGTCCAGGCGGGCGAGCACAACCTGCGCTACCTGCGCACCAAGCGGGACCGCATGGGGCACGACCTGCCCTGGCTGGACGGGGGAGCCGTGCCCGTCCGCAGCGGCCGGTGACACCGGCTCCGCCGTACACCCCACCCCTGCATCTCCACCCGTACACCCACCGAACGACCCGTCGACGAGGAGCAACGTGAGCGGTAAGGGCGTCCCCGAACTGACCGTCAAGAACTGCGGCGACCTGCGCGTGGCCGTGATCGCCGCGCAGTGGCACGAGAAGGTGACGGGCGGCCTGCTCGACGGCGCGCTGCGCGCCCTGGGCGAGCTGGGCATCCACGAGCCCACCGTGCTGCGCGTCCCCGGCAGCTTCGAGCTGCCCGTCGCCGCCAAGGTGCTGGCCGCCCGCGGCTACGACGCGGTCGTCGCGCTCGGTGTCGTCATCCGCGGCGGCACCCCGCACTTCGACTACGTCTGCCAGGGTGTCACCGCCGGCCTCACCCAGGTCTCCGTGGAGACCGGCGTGCCCGTCGGCTTCGGCGTGCTGACCTGCGACACCGAGGAGCAGGCCCTGGACCGCGCCGGGCTGGAGGGCTCCGGCGAGGACAAGGGGCACGAGGCGGTCACCGCCGCCGTCGCCACGGCCGCCGTCCTGCGCACCGTCGCGGAACCCTGGCGGTGAACGGGTCCGCGACCGGCGTAGGGTAGGGGGCACCATGGCGAACAAGACATTCGAGGAGCTCTTCGGCGAGCTCCGGCAGAAGGCCGCCACCGGCGACCCCGCCACCTCCCGCACCGCCGAACTGGTGGCCGCGGGCGTCCACACCATCGGCAAGAAGGTCGTCGAGGAGGCCGCCGAGGTGTGGATGGCCGCGGAGCACGAGGGAGCGGAGCGTACCGCCGAGGAGATCTCCCAACTGCTCTACCACCTCCAGGTGATGATGGTCGCCCGGGGCATCGGCCTCGACGACGTATACGCTCATCTGTAGGCGGGACCGCCCCGGATCCCCGGCGCCGTCCCGCCGACCGCGCCCCTCACCCGCACGCCACGACCCACTCCGCGCCGCCCGCACCGGCCCGAAGAAGCGAAGGAAGACCACCCATGCTGCGCATCGCCGTCCCCAACAAGGGTTCACTGTCCGAGCCTGCGTCGGCGATGCTCCATGAGGCCGGCTACAAGCAGCGCAAGGACCGCCGTGAACTGGTCCTGGTGGACGGCGACAACGAGGTCGAGTTCTTCTTCCTCCGCCCCCGTGACATCGCCGTCTACGTGGGCTCCGGCAAGCTCGACATCGGCATCACCGGCCGCGACCTGCTGCTGGACTCCGGAGCCGCCGCCGAGGAGATCCTCCAGCTCGGCTTCGCGGCCTCCACCTTCCGCTACGCCACCCGCCCCGGCACGGCGGGCGGCGTCGGCGACTTCGGCGGCATGACCATCGCCACCTCCTTCCCCGGCCTGGTCGCCAAGCACCTGGCCGACAACGGGGTGGACGCCTCCGTCGTCCGCCTGGACGGCGCGGTGGAGACGGCCATCCAGCTCGGTGTCGCCGAGATCATCGCCGATGTCGTCGAGACCGGCACCACGCTGCGCAACGCCGGACTGGACATCATCGGCGAACCCATCCTGGAGTCCGAGGCCGTCGTCATCCGGCGCACCGGGGCCCCCGCCGACGACCCCAAGGTGCGGCAGTTCCTCCGCCGCATGCAGGGCGTCCTGGTGGCCCGGCGCTACGTGATGATGGACTACGACATCCGCGCCGAGAAGGTGGAGCAGGCCGTGGCCCTCACCCCCGGACTGGAGTCGCCCACCATCTCGCCGCTGCACCACGAGGGCTGGGTCGCGGTGCGCTCCATGGTGCCCGCCAGGGACGCCCAGCGGATCATGGACGGCCTGTACGATCTGGGCGCCCGGGCGATCCTCACCACCGGCATCCACGCCTGCCGCCTCTGAGGCCGCCGGCCCGCACCGGCCCGCCCGAGCACCGGCCCACCGAAGCCCCCGACCCACCGGAGAGCGACGCACGTGCCCGCCCCCGCCCCTCAGCCCGGCGCAGACCCCGGCCCCGGTCCCGAACTGCCGGTGACCTTCCGGCCCGCCCGCACCCGCGCCGTCCTGCTGTCGGTCGGCGCCGCGATCCTGGCCACCCTCACCACGGTCGCGACGATGCTGGAGATCGGACCCGGGGAGCGGGCCTCCTTCGTCCTCACCGGCCTGCTCTTCCTCGGCGTCCTCGCCCTGCTCAGCCGCCCGAGGGTGATCGCCGAGGAGAGTGGCGTCACGGTCGTCAACCTCACCACCGTCCGCCGCCTGGAGTGGGCGGAGATCGTCAGGGTGAACCTCCGCTCCGGCGACCCCTGGGTCCTGCTCGACCTCGCCGACGGCACCAGCCTGCCCGCCATGGGCATCCAGCCCGGCATCGCGAAACAGCAGGCCGTCCGGGACGCGAAGGCGCTGCGCGCACTGGCCGAACACCACGGCACGGGGCCGGGGCCGTCCTCCCGCTGAGCATCGCGCCGCTGCAAAGCGGTGGTCAGGTGAACGACGGAGGTTCGCGCCGCCGGCCCCCGGGGCCCCCGCCGGACAGCACCTCACCCTAGGCCTGCATCAGGTCCGGCAGCCGCAGCGTCACCAGCTCCTGCCGTGAGGGTGTGCCCGGGCAGTCCGAAAGCCGCAGATCGCGGTAGGCGCAGGACTTCTCGTACAGGGTGCGCAGGAAGCGGCCGTTGCCCAGCTCGTCGATCCACCCCTGGTCCACCACGTGGCCGCTGATGCTGCGCAGCTCCTCCAGTGCCTCCTCGTCCCACACGTCGCCGTTGCCGGCCGCCAGCACCTCCCCGATCGCCGTCAGCTCCGACGGGCGGTAGCTGGGGAAGTCCACCCGGGTGGTGAAGCGCGAGCCCAGGCCCGGGCTGGCGGCCAGCAGCCGGTCCATGCCCTCCGGGTAGCCCGCCAGGATCACCACCAGCCGGTCCCGGTTGTCCTCGGCGCGCTTGAGCAGCACCTGGAGCGCCTCGTCGCCGTACGCGTCGCCCATGCCGTGACCGGTGTTGGACAGGCTGTACGCCTCGTCCACGAAGAGCACCCCGCCCAGCGCGGAGTCGATCAGCTCGTTCGCCTTGACCGCCGTCTGGCCGAGGTACTCGCCCACCAGATCGGAGCGCTGCGCCTCCACCAGGTGGTCGCCGCCCAGCAGGCCCAGCGCGCAGAACACCCGCCCCAGGATCCGCGCCACCGTCGTCTTGCCCGTCCCCGAGGGGCCGGAGAAGAGGAAGTGCCGCTTGGGCGGCTGGACGGGCAACCCCTGTTCGGCACGGAGCCGCGCCATGTGCAGCTGCGCCGACAGCGCCCGCACCTGGCGCTTGACCGGCTCCAGACCGACCATGCGCTCCAGCTCCTCCATCGCGCGGGCCAGCAGCACCGGATCGGCCGGCCCCGCCGGGAAACGCCCGGCCGTCCCCCGGCCGCCGGAGGACCGCTCCCGCGCCCAGTCCGCCTCCGCCGGCACGGGCCCGCCCGCGCCGGCGGCCGTACCG
>NZ_JBXUOY010000160.1:0-12477 GCF_057196705.1 Streptomyces sp. ATLC9
GGCGGCAGCGGCGGCCAGCAGAGTACCGGTCAGCGCGACGGCGAAGGTCACCAGGGGCGCGCCGCCCAGGGCGGCCAGCGGCAGGAACGGCGAGTCGGTGACGGCGAAGGCCAGCCGCCCCCAGGGGAAGCCGCCGAAGGGGATCCGGTCGCGCGCCCACTCCTGGGCGACCCACAGACAGGCTCCCCACAGTGGCCACAGCGGCAGCCGCGAGGTCGCGGCCAGCGCGGCGCCCATCGGCACGAAGAACAGCGACTCGACCAGGGACAGGCCGAGCACCGCGTCCCAGCCGATGACGTGGAGCCACTTGAGCAGCACGAAGAAGAACGGCAGACCCATGGCCAGACCGAGCCAGGCCCCCTGGCGGGCGGTACGCCCCCGGGTGAGGAGGGCGAGAGCGGCGAGAGCGGCGACCGACAGCGGCCACAGGCCGTAAGGGGGGAAGGCGGCGGCCAGGGCGGCACCGCTCGCCACCGCGCCCGCCGTACGCCACGCGCCCCGGCGCGCCGACCGGGCCAGGCGCACGGGCAGCCGGGGCCCGGCCGGGGCGGCCGGGCGGGGGGGCGGTGGTTCTTCCGGACGGTCGGCGGCCGCGCCGCCGGTCTCGGCATCGGCGGTGGTTTCGGGACCCGATGGCACGGTCGCGGCCTTTCTTGCAGCTCGTGCGGTGACGAGCCCGACCGTACAACGCCGGACGGCTCCCGTGGGGCCGGGGTGGAGGACGCGGGGTTCCTTACAGGGGCGGGCGGGCAGCCCCCGGCGGAAGGGGGCGGGGCGGGCGGGGCCTTCTCGGAATCGGGGCCCGGCGCCCTTCGGGCCGACCTGGGATCCGCTGGCTGCGGACCGGCCGAAAGTCGTTGTCTACTGAGCCTCCGGGCCCCCACCCGGGTCGCACCCGCCGATCAGCCGGGATCCCTCCGTCCCCGTGCCGCGGACGCTGGATCTGGCTCCCGGCCGTACGCCGGTGCGACGCACCGCCCATGACCCAGCTCGTTCGACGACTGCGCGCGGAGGATCCCCGGTCGGACATCCTGTGGTGGACCCGGCCGAACCTACCCGTCGACCGCCGCCGCCTGTCAACACCCTCACGACCTGCGGCGTTTCTCCAAAGCAGCAGGTCAGTGCCGAGCAGGCCGCCGTGAGGCGGCGGAGCGCGGGGCATCGTTCGGCGGTACGGCCCCGCCTCTCATCACCCGTTCGGGTGCTGGTAGACCGTCCGTCCCCCGACCACCGTCCGCAGGCAGACGGGCAGCGGACGGTCCGGGCCGAGGTCGGGCAGGCCCGGAGTGCCCGAGCGCGGGTCGGTGGACCAGGCGGCGATCCGGCCGTCGGGCACCTGCACCACCAGGTCGCCGGTGCGCCAGAGAGCGTAGTCGGCCGGGGCTCCGGGGACGAGGACACCGGCGTCGTCGCGGCCGATCGCCCGCCAGCCGCCGCGGGTGTGGGCGGTGAAGGCGGCACGGACGGAGATCCGGTGCTCGGGAGTGCGGTGGAAGGCGGCGGCGCGCAGGGTGCCCCAGGGGTCGAGCGGGGTGACGGGGCTGTCGGAGCCGAGCGCCAGGGGCACACCGGCGCGCAGCAGTGCGGCGTACGGGTTGAGGGTGCGGGCGCGTTCGCGGCCCAGGCGCCGGGCGTACATGCCCTCCTCGCCGCCCCAGGCCGCGTCGAAGGCAGGCTGGACGGAGGCGGTGAGGGCCAGTTCGGCGAAGGCCGCGACGGTGGCCCCGGTCAGCATCTCGGCGTGCTCGACACGGTGCCGTGCGGCGCGCACCCGTTCCAGGCCGACTCGCTCGGCGGCCGCGCGCACGCCCTCGGTGACGGCGGTGAGGGCGGCGTCGCCGATGGCGTGGAAGCCGGCCTGGATCCCGGCCTCGGTGCAGGCCGCGACGTGGGCGGCGACGGCGTCGGCGTCCAGGTGGCCGTTGCCGCGGTGGTCCGCGTCGGCGTACGGCTCGTGCAGGTGGGCGGTGTGGGAGCCCAGGGAGCCGTCGGCGAAGAGGTCGCCCGCGGCGCCGAGGGCTCCGAGTTCCCGCACCCGCCGCGCGTCCTCGGGCGAGGTGATGTGCTCGGCCCAGTAGCCGTGGACGCGGGGCCCGGGCTCGGCGGCGGCCAGCTCCAGCAGGCCGGTGAGGTCCTCCTCGCCCGAGATCTCCGGTCCCGCGCACTCGTGGAGGGTTCCGATGCCGCGGGAGGCCGCGTGGCGCAGGGCGGCGCGCTGGGCGTCGGTGCGCTGGGCGGGAGTGACGGAGGCGTGGGCGACGGCGCGCACCGCGTGGTGGGCGTCACCGGTCAGCGCGGCGTCGGGGGCGTAGCCGGGCAGCCGCGCGACACCGGGGACGAGGTCGAGCAGCGCGGTGGTGACCAGCGCCGAGTGGACGTCGACGCGGGTGAGGTAGAGGGGCCGCCGGCCTGCGGCCTCGTCGAGCTCGGCGCGGGAGGGGAGCCGCTGCCCGGGCCAGGCGGACGCGTCCCAGCCGTGGCCGAGCAGGACCCGGTCGCCGGGGCGGGCGCGGACGTGCTCCCGTACGCGGTCCAGGACCTCCGCCGGTGAGGCGGCGCCGGCCAGGTCGAGTCCGGTGAGCGCCAGGCCGGTCGCGGTGGCGTGGACGTGGGCGTCGGTGAAGGCCGGGGTGACGAGCGCGCCGTCGAGGTCGACCACCTCGTCGACGCCGTCGGCGAAGGAGTCCGCGGCCCCCTCCGAACCGACCCAGGCGATGCCGCCGCCGTCGACGACCATGGCGGTGGCGAAGGGGTCCGCGGGGCTGTGGACCTCGCCTCCGCGCAGGAGGACGGTGCGGGGGCGGTCGGGGTGGTCGAGAGGACCCGTGCTGTCGCTCATGGCTGCCAGTCTCCCCCTCCCCCGCCGCTCCCGGCCGCCGGGGTCACCCGTACGCGGCGGGCGCGGCCCTCACACGCGGGGCGGCCGGGCCTCGTAGGGGGTGGACAGCACGACGGTGGTGCGGGTGGAGACCCCGGCCAGGGAGCGGATGCGCGCCAGCAGGTGCTCCAGCTCGATGGGGGTGGCGACCCGGACCTTGAGGATGTAGTTCTCGTCGCCCGCGACGCTGTGGCAGGCCTCGATCTCGGGCACCTCGGCGAGCCGGTCGGCGATGTCGTCCGGTGCGCTGGGGTCGAACGGCTTGACCGAGATGAAGGCGGTCATGGGCAGCCCGACGGCCTCGGGGTCGACGACGGCCGCGTAGCCGCGGATGACACCGCGCTGCTCCAGTCTGCGGACGCGCTGGTGCACCGCCGAGGTCGACAGGCCGGTGGCCCTGCCCAGGTCGGTGTAGCTCATCCGCCCGTCACCGACGAGCAATTCCACGATGCGACGATCCAGCTCCTCCACGACAGGCAACCTACTGCGCCGGGCGCGCCACGGCACACCGGTCGGCCCTTCGGCGCCCCCGGGGCGCGGATGTGTGACGAACGCCACACCTGTGCTCCCGTGTCCGGGAGGGTGCGGAGATTACGGACGGACAACGGAGGGAAATGCTTGCTGTGGCCGGGGCTCCCTCGATCGGACGCCCGGCAGCCCGTCCAAGGGGGATTTGCATGCGCAAGGTGAAGTCGCTCCACGCCGGTCACCCGGACACCGAGGCCCACGAGGAGAGTGCCGAGGCCGACGAGGCCTATGAGACCTACGAGATCTTCCGGGTGGTCTGCCCGGACTGCGCACAGCCGATAGCACTGCTGGCGGACGAGGAGACCCTCCCCGAGCACGCCCTGTGCCCGACTCCGTGGAATCCCTTCGGCCTGACGGTGTGCCGGGGCTCGGGGCGTCCGGTCGAGGACGCCGGGCCCGAGGGACCGGAGCACGAGACCCGGGAGCGGGACGCCGCGACGCTGCTGACGCTGCCCGAGGGACTGCACTGGCGGATGCAGCCGTTCTCCCACGCGGGCGGCCCGGGTGCGCACCCGATGCGCGTCCCGCACGGGCGGCACCCGCGCCACTGACGGCCCGCGCCGCCCCGGCCGTTCCCGGCACCGCCTCGCCGAGGACCGCGGGAGGGTGGAGCGGGACCGGCCCGGGAGGACACGGACGCGCCGACGATCCGGCCGACGGCCCGTGTCCCGGGGGCCGTTCGGCGGCCCCCGGCGCCCTCAGCGGCTCTCGGGCCCCGTCAGGTGACGGGCGATGACCATCCGCTGGATCTGGTTGGTGCCCTCGACGATCTGCAGCACCTTGGCCTCCCGCATCAGGCGCTCGGCCGGGTAGTCGCGGGTGTAGCCGTAGCCGCCGAGCAGCTGTACGGCGTCGGTGGTGACCTTCATGGCCGTATCCGTGCAGAACAGCTTGGCCATCGCGGCCTGCCGGGCGAAGGGCTCCCCCGCGTCGCGCAGGCGCGCCGCGACCAGGTACAGCGCGCGTCCGGCCTCGATCTGGGTGGCCATGTCGGCCAGCATGAACCGCACGCCCTGGAAGTCGGAGACGGGGCGGCCGAACTGCTCGCGCCCGGCGGTGTAGGCCAGGGCCTCGTCGAGGGCGGCCTGGGCGAGGCCGATCGCGCAGGCGGCGATGCCGAGCCGGCCGGAGTTGAGGGCGTCCAGGGCGATGGCGAAACCCTGCCCCTCCTCGCCGATCCGGCGGCTGTCGGGAACGCGGACCCCGTCGAAGTGGACCTGGGCCGTCGGCGACCCGCCCATCCCCATCTTGCGCTCGGGGGCGGCCGCGCTGAGTCCCTCGGTGTCGCCGGGGACGAGGAAGGCGGTGATGCCGCGCGGCCCCTCCTTCCCGGTGCGGGCCATGACGGTGTAGAAGTCGGCGATGCCGCCGTGGGTGATCCACGCCTTGGTGCCGTCGAGCACCCAGTCGTCGCCGTCACGGACGGCGCGGGTGCGCAGCGCCGCGGCGTCGGAGCCGGAGGAGGGCTCGGACAGGCAGTACGCGCCCAGCAGCCCGCCGGCGAACATCGCCGGAAGGTGCTCGGCGCACTGCTCCTTGGAGCCGTAGTGGGCGAGCGCGTGGCAGGCGAGGGTGTGGACGCTGACGCCCAGACCCACGGTGAGCCGGGCCGCCGCCAGTTCCTCCAGGATCTGCAGGTACACCTCGTAGGGCTGCTCACCGCCGCCGAACTCCTCGCCGTAGGGCAGCGAGAGGAGGCCGGACTCCGACAGCAGGGTGAAGGTCCCGCGGGGGAAGCGGCCGCTCTCCTCCTCCTCGGCCGCGGCCGGCCGGATCTCGCGCTGGGCGAGTTCACGCACCAGGGTGAGGAGATCGCGGGCCTCCTCGGTGGGCATCCGGCGTTCCACCGGCTGGGGGCCGTACTGGGTCATCGCGGCGCTCTCCTCCCTGTCGGGGGCTGCGGCGGCGGGCGCTCGGGGTGGTGCGCCGCCACCGGGAAGTGGTGGTACCGGCCGATGCCGTCCCCCGGGTTACGAGAGTGGCTGACCAGCGGCTGTGGCGATTGGAGTATGCCCGATCGGCGGCACGGCGTCACCGCGGGACGAGGATCGCGGCCTGCGGTCACCCTCGGTTGTCGGTCCCCGCTGCCACACTCCACCGTATGCGGAACGGCCACGGCTCCGGGCTGAGGAGCGGACGGGAGCGGGAGTGCGCGGTGCGCTGGGCGGTGGCGGTGACCGCCGAGGGCACGGCCCTGCTGTGCCCGGTGGACGGACGGGGGCGTGCGGCGGGCCCGGTGGAGGCCGAGCCGGACGTGGCGCGGGCCGTGGCGGAGCGCACCGCGTCCGGCTCGGTCACCCGCTGGGTGTGGAGGTCGACGGGGCAGGTGTACCCGCGGCTGCTGGAGGCCGGGGTGCGGGTGGAGCGCTGCCATGACACCGAGGCGTGCGAGGCGCTGCTGCTGGGCCACGAGGGGCGGTGGGGCGAGCCGCGCTCACTGGCGGCGGCCTGGGCGCGGCTGCACCGGGCGCCGGTGCCGGACGACCCGCCGCTGCCCGCGGCCGACCAGCAGCCGTCGCTGTTCGCGCCGGGCCCGGTGCCGCTGCCGCGGGGCACGGACCCGCTCGCCGCCCTGCTGGAGGTGTACGCCGACCAGTTGCGGCGGGTGGAGGAGGCCGGGCACCCGGAGCGGATGCGGCTGCTGCTGGCGGCGGAGTCCGCGGGGACGCTGGTGGCGGCGGAGCTGAACCGCACGGGGGTGCCCTGGCGGGCGGACGTCCACCGGGAGCTGCTGCGTGAGCTGCTGGGCGAGAGCTATCCGGGCGGCGAGCCGGCCCGGCTGGCTCAGCTGGCCGAGGAGGTCTCGCGCGCCTTCGGACCGGGTGTGCGGGTGCGGCCCGACCTGCCGGCGGACGTGGTCAGGGCGTTCGCGCGGGCCGGGATCCGGCTGCCCTCGACACGGGCGTGGGAGCTGCGGAAGGTCGATCACCCGGCCGTTGCCCCGCTGCTGCGCTACAAGACGCTGTACCGGCTGCACACCGCGCACGGCCGGTCCTGGCTGCGCACCTGGGTGCGCGACGGGCGATTCCGTCCCGAGTACGTGCCCGGCGGCTCGGTCACGGGCCGCTGGACGAGCAACGGCGGAGGCGCGCTGCAGATCCCCAGGGTCGTACGGCGCGCGGTGATCGCCGACCCGGGCTGGCGGCTGGTGGTCGCCGACGCCGATCAGATGGAGCCCAGGGTGCTGGCCGCCGTCTCCCGCGACCGGGGGCTGATGGAGGTGGCCGGAAGCGGCCGGGACATGTACTCGGTGCTGTCGGACCGGGCGTTCGGCGGCGACCGGGACCGGGCCAAGCTGGCGCTGCTGGGCGCGGTGTACGGGCAGACCTCGGGAGACGGCCTGCGGCACCTGGCGGATCTGCGGCGCCGCTACCCGGCGGCGGTGGCGTACGTGGACGAGGCGGCACGCGCCGGCGAGGAGGGCCGGCTGGTGCGAACCTGGCTGGGCCGCACCTGTCCGCCCTCGGCCGCCGGGGACGCGGACTTCGGGGACGGCGGGATCGGCCCTCCCGAGGCGGACGCGCGGGGCCCGGCCGGCGGAGGCGCGGCCCGGGCCCGCGGACGGTTCACCCGCAACTTCGTGGTGCAGGGCAGCGGTGCCGACTGGATGCTGCTGGTGCTGGCCGCACTGCGGCAGTCCCTGGCCGGGACGCGCGCCGAACTGGTGTTCTTCCAGCACGACGAGGTGATCGTGCACTGCCCGGCACAGGAGGCGGGCGCGGTGGCGGACGCCGTCCGCGCGGCGGGCGGGCGGGCCGCCGTCGCGGCGTTCGGCGAGATCCCGGTGCGCTTCCCGTTCACCACGGCCGTGGTGGAGTGCTACGCGGACGCCAAGTGAGCGGGGGCCTTCGGGGGTCATCGCGGGGCACCGGGGTACACCGTCCTTCCCGGCCCCACCCGGCCTCTCCCTCTTCGATCCCCGTTTCCCGAGGAGTCGCACGATGAGCGACACGATGAGCGGCACCGCGCAGATCGGCGTCACCGGACTCGCCGTCATGGGCCGCAACCTGGCCCGCAACCTCGCCCGCCACGGCTACACCGTCGCCGTGCACAACCGCACGGGCGCCCGGACCAGGGCACTGGTGGAGGAGTTCGGCGGGGAGGGCGACTTCGTACCCGCCGGGACGCCGCGGGAGCTCGTCGCAGCGCTGGAGCGGCCGCGCCGCCTGGTCGTGATGGTCAAGGCGGGCGAGGCGACCGACGCCGTCGTCGGGGAGTTCGCGCCGCTGCTGGAGCCGGGCGACATCCTCGTCGACGGCGGCAACGCCCACTTCGCCGACACCCGCCGCCGTGAGGAGGCGCTGCGCGAGCGCGGCGTCCACTTCGTCGGCGCGGGGGTCTCCGGCGGCGAGGAGGGCGCCCTGCACGGGCCGAGCATCATGCCCGGCGGCTCGGACGAGGCGTACGCCGCGCTCGGCCCGCTGCTGGAGGACATCGCCGCCAAGGCCCCCGACGGCGCTCCCTGCACCGCGCACATCGGGCCCGACGGCGCCGGGCACTTCGTGAAGATGGTGCACAACGGCATCGAGTACGCCGACATGCAGCTCATCGCCGAGGCCTACGACCTGCTGCGCACCGTGGCCGGGTACACCCCGGCCCAGGTGGCCGAGGTCTTCCGCACCTGGAACACCGGGCGTCTGGACTCCTACCTCGTCGGGATCACCGCCGAGGTGCTGGCCCACGCCGACGCGGCCACCGGGCGGCCCTTCGTCGACGTCGTCGCCGACGCCGCCGAGCAGAAGGGCACCGGCCGCTGGACGGTGCAGACCGCCCTGGACCTGGGCGTGCCGGTCTCCGGCATCGCCGAGGCGGTCTTCGCCCGCTCCCTGTCCGGGCACACCGGCCTGCGCGAGGCCGCCGCCGGCCTGCCGGGCCCGCACCGGCCCCCACTGGGCGAGCGGGACGCAGCGCACTTCGCCGACCAGGTCGAACAGGCCCTGTACGCCTCGAAGATCACCTCCTACGCCCAGGGCTGGAACATGATGGGGGCGGCGAGCGAGGAGTACGGCTGGAACATCGGCCTGGGGACCGTGGCCGCCGTCTGGCGCGGCGGCTGCATCATCCGTGCCGCCTTCCTGGACCGGGTGCGCGCCGCGTACGCCGCGGACCCGGCGCTGCCCACACTGCTGGCCGACACGGAGTTCGCCGATGAGACCGGCGCCGCGCAGGAGGCGTGGCGGGCGGTGGTGGCCACCGCCGTCCGGTACGGCGTCCCCGTGCCGGGCCTCTCGGCGGCGCTGGCCTCGTACGACGCCCTGCGCGCAGGCCGGCTGCCCGCCGCCCTCACCCAGGCGCAGCGCGACTACTTCGGCGCCCACACCTACCGGCGCACCGACCGGCCCGGCACCTACCACACCCTGTGGGGCCGGGACCGCTCCGAGATCCGCACCGACGGCTGACCCCGGCGGTCGGGCGGTCAGAGGGCCCGGCTACCCGGCGGCCCGGCTTCCCGCTGAGGCGAGGAAGCCGGGCCGTCCGCCGAAGGGGTTGGTATGGACATGACTTCAAATCCCTTCTACGCTCTCCTGGACCAGACCTGAGAGCGCTCTCACGTCTCCGCTGTCCGACCCCACCTCGACCTCATCAGGTAGAGCCGACAGAAGGAGAACAACCGTCATGCGACGCAGGATCGGTGTGCGCGCGGGCCTGTCCGCGCTACTGGCGCTGGGCGCCCTGACCGCCACGGGGAGCGGGCTCGCCTCCGCCTCTCCCTCCCCCTCCCCGGCCGAGTCCCGGGCCGGCGCACCCGCACCGGAGCTGGTGGACGCCATGGAGCGCGACCTCGGGCTGACCGAGCGCCAGGCGCGGGAGCGGCTGCGGCAGGAGGCGACGGCCATGGAAGTGGCTCCCGGCGCCGAGCGGGCCGCGGGCTCCGCCTTCGCCGGCTCCTGGTTCGACGCCCGCACCGGCGACCTCGTCGTCGGCGTGACCGCCCCGGGCAGAGCCGCCGCCGTACGGGCCGCGGGCGCCGAGGCGCGGGTGGTCGAGCACAGCGCCGGGGAACTGGACGCCGCCAAGGAGCGGATCGACGCCCGGGCCGAGCGCGAGGCCGCGCCGGAGGGGGTGAGCGGCTGGTACGTCGACCCCCGGGCCAACAGCGTGGTGGTCGAGCTCGTGAAGGGCGCCGACGACGACCCCGCCGTGCGCGGCTTCCTGGCCGGCGCGCGGAAGGCCGGCCCCGTCGAGGTGCGCGAGAGCACCGGAGGGGCGCCGCGCACCTTCGCCGCCGGCGTCGTCGGCGGCGACCCGTACTACACCGGCAGCGCCCGCTGCTCCATCGGCTTCTCGGTGCACGGCGGCTTCGTGACCGCCGGACACTGCGGGCGGGCCGGCGCGTCGGTGCGCGGCTGGGACGGCTCCCAGATGGGCACCTTCCAGGGCTCGTCCTTCCCCGGCAACGACTACGCCTTCGTGAGGACCGGCCACGGCTGGTGGACCGTTCCGGTGGTGCTGGGCTGGGGGACGGTGCCCGACGTCCTGGTGCGCGGCTCGGCGGAGGCTCCGGTCGGCGCCTCGATCTGCCGCTCCGGCTCCACCACCCGCTGGCACTGCGGTCGGGTGCTGGCGAAGAACGAGACGGTCAACTACAGCCAGGGCGCCGTCCACCAGATGACCAAGACCAGCGTCTGCGCCGAGCCCGGCGACTCCGGCGGCTCGTTCGTCAGCGGCGACCAGGCCCAGGGCGTGACCTCGGGCGGCTGGGGCAACTGCTCCGGCGGCGGCGAGACGTGGTTCCAGCCGGTCAACGAGATCCTGTCGGTGTACGGCCTGACGCTGCACACCGCCTGACACCGTCCCCACCGTCCGTTCCCTGTGCGCCGCGCCCGGGAGTGCGCGGAGTGGGGGGGGCCCCGGCCCCCCCCCGGGGGGCCCCCCCCGCCGTCCTCCCGCCCCCGCCCCGGCCCCGACACCGGTCCGGTTCCACCGGCCGCCCGCCGGGGGCGGATCTGTGTTACGTTGGACCACGTTGCAGTTTTGGTACCCATGAACTTTGTGCGCGCCTGACGGTTTGTGACCTTCAGGCGCCTTTGTTTTTCCGGCTCTTCCGGCGGGGTCTCATTGCGGCGACACGGAAGTCCGCACAGTGCGGACTTCCTGCACTGCCCCTATCTGGAGGAGAGAAAAGTATGGCTACTGGCACCGTGAAGTGGTTCAACGCGGAAAAGGGTTTCGGTTTCATCCAGCAGGACGGCGGCGGCGCCGACGTCTTCGCGCACTACTCGAACATCGCCACCCAGGGCTTCCGCGAGCTCCACGAGGGCCAGAAGGTCACCTTCGACGTCACCCAGGGCCAGAAGGGCCCGCAGGCGGAGAACATCCTCCCCGCCTGACCCCGCCGCGTTCGGCGAACGCGACGCGCAGCACCACCAGCAGCCGGGGCCCGCACCACAGGGTGCGGGCCCCGGCTCGTGCCGCGTTCCGGCCCGCGGGCACACCGCCGCCCCGCCGCACGCCCCCTTCGCCACGTCTCGCCGGCCCGTCCGGCCGGTTTCTCCCGCGCAGCAGCGCGATCCGCTTTTCCACCGGCTCGTTCCCGCGACTCTCCGCCCGCTCACGCACCGCGGAGCCTCCCCGGCACGCGCCGCCCCGAGGAAGGTCCCACCCCGCGTGAACCAGAATTCCGGAACCCGTTCCACCCGCCCCGCCCGCCGCCGTCCCTCCCGCTCCCAGGCCCCCGCGCGACTCCCCGCGCAGAAGACGGCCCCCGGCCGCGGGAGCGCCACGCGCCGGGAGGAGCCCATGGCGCCGGCCGGCACCCCCGGGCTGCCCCCGGCCGCCTCGTTCGCCGAACTGGACATGCCCGCCCCGCTGCTGGAGACCCTGGGGCGCGAGGGCGTCACCGCGCCGTTCCCGATCCAGGCGGCCACCCTGCCCGACTCGCTCGGCGGCCGTGACGTCCTGGGCCGCGGACAGACCGGTTCGGGCAAGACCCTCGCCTTCGGTCTGGCGCTGCTCGCCCGCACCGCCGGGCACCGCGCCGAGTCGCGCCGCCCGCTGGCCCTGGTGCTCGTGCCCACCCGGGAACTGGCCCAGCAGGTCACCGACGCCCTCACCCCGTACGCGAAGGCGGTGCGGCTGCGGACGGCAACGGTCGTGGGCGGTCTGTCCATCGGCCGCCAGGCCGCCGCGCTCAGGAACGGCGCCGAGGTGGTCGTCGCCACCCCCGGCCGGCTCAGGGACCTGGTCGAGCGCGGCGACTGCCGGCTGGACCAGGTGCGCACCACCGTGCTGGACGAGGCCGACCAGATGGCCGACATGGGCTTTCTCCCGCAGGTCACCGCCCTGCTGGACCAGGTGCGCCCGGACGGCCAGCGGATGCTGTTCTCCGCCACCCTGGACCGCGACGTGGACCGGCTGGTGCGGCGCTTCCTGTCCGACCCGGTGGTCCACTCCGTGGATCCGCCGGCGGGCGCGGTCACCACGATGGAGCACCACATCCTGCGGGTGAGCACCGACGACAAGAACGCCGTCGCCACACGCATCGCCGCCCGCGACGGGCGCGTGATCATGTTCGTGCACACCAAGCGCGCCGTGGACCGGCTGGTCAGGAGACTGCTGGCCAGCGGGGTGCGCGCGGGCGCGCTGCACGGGGGCAAGTCGCAGAACCAGCGCAACCGCACGCTGGAGCAGTTCAAGGACGGGCAGGCCACGGTCCTGGTGGCCACCAACGTCGCCGCGCGCGGCATCCACGTCGACAACCTCGACCTGGTCGTCAACGTCGACCCGCCCGCCGACCACAAGGACTACCTGCACCGCGGCGGCCGTACCGCACGGGCCGGGGAGTCCGGCAGCGTCGTCACCCTGGTCACCCCCGAGCAGCGCCGCGAGGTCGACCGGATGGTGGCCGCCGCCGGTGTGTCGCCCCGGGTCACCCCGGTGCGCTCCACCGGTGAGGAACTCGTCCGGATCACCGGGGCGAAGGAGCCCTCCGGCGTTCCCGTGGTGCTCGCCGCGCCGCCCGTCGAGCGGGCGCAGCGTCCCCAGCGGCCCCGCGGAGGTTCTTCCGGCCGTGGCGGTTCCGCCGGCCGCGGCGGTGCGTCCGGCGCCTCCCGCGGGCGCCGGGGGCGCCC
>NZ_JBXUOY010000161.1:0-12472 GCF_057196705.1 Streptomyces sp. ATLC9
GGCTCGGCCCGCGTCCCCCGCGGCCCGTACGGCTCCCGCGCGGCCGGCTGCCCGTCCGCGGGCGCGCCCGTCAGGTCCCGCACCAGGAGGGCGGCGCCCGCGACCGCGCCCGGCATCAGGAAGACCGCGGCCAGCGGCACCAGGAAGCACAGCGCCAGCGGTGTGCCGAAACCGACCGCGAGCGCCTTGCGCCCGCGCAGCAGCCGCATCCTCTCGCGGACGGGGATGTCCCGGCGCTGCATGGCCACCGAGGTGAGCTCCAGCGCCAGGAAGAACCCGGAGACGACGAGGCCGAGGGCGGGGACGACGGTCTGGCCGGCGACGGGGACGAAGCCGAGCAGGAGCAGCACCACGCCGAAGGCCAGCGCCCGCACCAGGACGTAGAGGCTGTCGCACAGGGAGATCCACAGTCCGCGCAGCAGCGAGACGTCCGGGCCCTCGGGGCAGCCGCCCTCGGCCTCCTCGACCTTCTCCGACAGGGACTCGTAGAAGGGGTCGCCGACCAGCAGGGTGACGGCGGTGAAGGTGAGCACCGCCATCAGCAGGCCGCCGGCGAACAGCAGCACCGTGAACGTGCCGCGCAGCAGTCCGCCCCAGGGCGAGGACCAGCCGTCGGCGAACGGCGTGGCCCAGACCGCCAGGTCGTCGGCCCAGAAGCCGAGGGCGATCAGAGCCGCCGTGTAGAGCACCAGGGTGATGAGCGCGGGCAGCAGCCCGAAGCCGAACCACCGTCCGTTGCGCAGGACCCACTTCTGCCCCTGCCCCAGGTACCGCGCCCCGGTCATGAGATCACCCATGGCCGCACAGCGTAACGGGCCCGCCGCCCGGTGGGGGCGGCGGGCCCGGCCGAGTGCCCGATGCCAAGGGCGTATCCGGCGCGGCGTCAGTTGTGGCTGTGCAGGGCCTCGTTCAGACCGCCCCAGGAGCCGGAGCGCTGGAGGGCCTCGACGGCCCCGGTGGTGGAGTTGCGGCGGAACAGGAGGTTGTTCGCGCCTGACATCTCCAGCGCCTTGACGACCTCGCCGTCGGGCAGGGCGACGCGGGTGCCGGCCGTCAGGTAGAGGCCCGCCTCCACGACGCAGTCGTCACCCAGCGAGATGCCGATGCCGGCCTCGGCGCCCAGCAGGCACCGCTCACCGATGGAGATGGTCTGCTTGCCGCCGCCGGAGAGGGTGCCCATGATCGATGCGCCGCCGCCGATGTCGGAGCCGTCTCCGACGACGACACCCGCGCTGATGCGGCCCTCGACCATGGAGGTGCCCAGTGTCCCGGCGTTGAAGTTGACGAAGCCCTCGTGCATCACGGTGGTGCCGGAGGCGAGGTGGGCGCCCAGGCGCACCCGGTCGGCGTCGCCGATGCGCACACCCTTGGGGATGACGTAGTCGGTCATCCGGGGGAACTTGTCGACGCTGGTGACCGTGAGCTGCCTGCCCTCGGCGCGGGCGGCGAGACGGACCCGCTCGACCCGCTCGACGGGTACGGGACCGAGGCTGGTCCAGGCCACGTTGGCGAGCAGACCGAAGATCCCGTCCAGATTCTGGCCGTGCGGCCTCACCAGGCGGTGGCTGAGCAGGTGCAGCCGCAGGTAGGCGTCGTGCGCGTCCAGGGGCTTGTCGTCCAGCGAGGCGATGGCGGTGCTGACGGCGATGACCTCGACGCCGCGGACCCGGTCCGGTCCCAGGGCCCGCGGCGCGGCGTCGCCCAGCAGCTCGGCGGCGCGCTCGGCGCTCAGCCGCTCGGTGCCGGCGGGTCCGGGTGCGCCGGTCAGCTCGGGCGCGGGGAACCAGGTGTCGAGGACGGCGCCCCCCTCGAGTGCGACGGTGGCCAGTCCGGCGGCGACCGCGCCGGTCGTACGGGGTGCGGGTGCAGGTGCTTCGGTCATGGCCAAACGCTAACCGGACACCTTCCGCGAGCGCGAACCGGTCCCACCGGCCGGACGCGGCGGGCGGGTACGCGGGAGACGCGCACGCGGCGCCGTCAGTGGCCGCCGCCCAGGTTGAGGACCACCACCCCGGCGATGACCAGGAGGATTCCGGTGATTCTGGCGGCGGTGACCGCCTCGCCGATGAAGACCATGCCGATCACGGCGATGGCCGCGGTACCGACGCCCGACCAGATCGCGTACGCGGTGCCGACCGACATGGTCCTGAGCGTCTGCGCGAGCAGGGTGAACGCGACGAGGTACCCGGCGGCGGTGCCCAGGGTGGGCCACAGCCGGGTGAAACCGTCGCTGTACTTCATCGAGGTGGTCGCCAGCACCTCGGCCATGATCGCGCAGGCCAGCATCAGATACACCATGCGCCGAGGCTACGCAGCGGTACGGCGGGCCCGCCGACCGCCCCGTCCGTGCGCGCACCTCGCCGGCCGGGTCCCCGCAAGGGCCCCGGCCGGCGGGGGAGAGCGCTGGGTGCCCGGTGCCTCAGACGTTGAAGCCGAGTGCGCGCAGCTGCTCGCGGCCCTCGTCGGTGATCTTGTCAGGGCCCCACGGCGGCATCCAGACCCAGTTGATGCGCAGTTCGTTGACGATGCCGTCGGTCGCGGACTTCGCCTGGTCCTCGATCACGTCGGTCAGCGGGCAGGCCGCGGACGTCAGCGTCATGTCCAGCGTGGCGGTGTTGTCGTCGTCGATGTGGATGCCGTAGATCAGGCCCAGGTTGACGACGTCGATACCCAGCTCGGGGTCCACCACGTCGTACAGCGCCTCGCGGACCTCGTCCTCGCTCGCCGGTTTCGTCGTGGTCGGCGTCTCGCTCATGCGGTCCTCTCCTCGGCCTCGCGCCCGGCCTTCTGCCCGGCCTCGTTCTCGGCGGAGCCGCCGCCCAGGGCCTGGGCGGTGGCGTCCTTCCATGCCATCCAGCTCAGCAGGGCACACTTCACGCGTGCCGGGTACCTGGAGACCCCGGCGAACGCGACCGCGTCCTCCAGGACCTCCTCCATCGCGTCGTCCGGCTCGATCCGGCCCTTGGACTGCATCAGCTCCAGGAACGTCTCCTGGACCCGGCGCGCCTCGGCCAGCTCCTTGCCGACCAGCAGGTCGTTCAGCACCGAGGCGCTGGCCTGGCTGATGGAGCAGCCCTGCCCCTCGTAGCTGACGTCCGCGACGGTGGAGCCGTCCATCCTCACCCGCAGGGTGATCTCGTCGCCGCATGTCGGGTTGACGTGGTGCACCTCGGCGTCGCCGTCGCGCAGCCCCCGTCCGTGCGGGTGCTTGTAGTGGTCCAGGATCACGTCCTGGTACATGGAGTCAAGCTTCACGAGTCACCTTCAGCAGCCGCGGTAGTCCGTCGTCGGTCACGGAACATCAACCGAAGAAGTTCCGTACGTGTTCCAGCCCCTCCACCAGGGCGTCGACTTCCGCCGGGGTGGAGTACAGGTAGAACGACGCCCGGGTGGTCGCGGGAACTCCGTACCTGAGGCAGACGGGCCTGGCGCAGTGGTGGCCGACCCGGACGGCGATGCCCTGCTCGTCGAGCACCTGCCCCACGTCGTGGGGGTGGATGTCGCCGAGCGTGAAGGAGATCGCGGCGCCGCGCTCCTCGGCCGTGGACGGGCCGATGATCCTCAGGGAGGGGACCTCCTGGAGCCTGCGCACCGCGTACTCGGTGATCGCGTCCTCGTGGGCCGCGATGCGGTCCATGCCGATCGAGCTCAGGTAGTCCACGGCGGCGCCCAGCCCGACGGCCTGCGCGATCGGCGGGGTGCCCGCCTCGAACTTGTGGGGCGCGGGGGCGTAGGTGGAGGAGTGCATCGAGACGGTCTCGATCATCTCGCCGCCGCCGAGGAACGGGGGCAGGTCCTCCAGCAGCTCCTGGCGGCCCCACAGCACGCCGATGCCGGTCGGCCCGCACATCTTGTGGCCGGTGAAGGCCACGAAGTCGGCCTGGAGCGCCTGGACGTCGACCGTCATGTGCGGGGCGGCCTGGGAGGCGTCGATCACCACCAGTGCGCCGACCTCCTGGGCGCGGCGGACGATCGTCTCGACCGGGTTGACCGTACCCAGGATGTTGGAGACCAGCACGAAGGAGACGACCTTGGTCCGCTCGGTGATGACCTCGTCGATGTTCGACAGGTCCAGGCGGCCGTCGTCGGTGAGGCCGAACCACTTCAGCTTCGCACCCGTGCGCTGCGCCAGCAGCTGCCAGGGCACGATGTTGGAGTGGTGCTCCATCTCCGTGATGACGATCTCGGTCCGGTCGTCGACGCGGTAGGGCTCGTCGGCCCAGCCGAGCATGTTCGCCACGAGGTTGAGCGACTCCGAGGCGTTCTTGGTGAAGATCACCTCGTCGCGGCTCGGGGCGTTGACGAAGGCGGCGACCTTGTCGCGCGCCCCCTCGTACAGCGCCGTGGCCTCCTCGGCGAGCACGTGGACGCCGCGGTGGACGTTGGCGTTGTGCCGCGCGTAGTAGTCGTTCAGCGCGTCGAGCACCTGGTTCGGCTTCTGGGAGGTCGCCGCGTTGTCCAGGTACACGACCTTCTTCCCGTCGTGGACCGTGCGGTCCAGCAGCGGGAAGTCCTTGCGGATCGCGTCCGTGTCGAGAAGGCCCGGCAGCTGTGTCACGCTCGTGTTTCTCCGTTCTCCCCCGAGATCCCACACCCCGCGGGTACCCCATTGCGCGCCCGTCCGGCCGGGGCCGGGGGCGCCGTCGGTGCGCGGGGCCGCCGGGGCGGCCCCGCGGATACGGCTCACGCCGCCCGGTCGCCCTTGACGTAGGCCTCGTAGCCCTCTTCCTCCAGCTTGTCCGCCAGCTCCGGGCCGCCGGACTCGGCGATCCGGCCGGCCGCGAAGACGTGGACGTGGTCGGGCTTGATGTAGCGCAGGATGCGTGTGTAGTGGGTGATCAGCAGGGTGCCGACCTCTCCGGTCCCGCGGACGCGGTTGACGCCCTCGGAGACGATGCGCAGCGCGTCGACGTCCAGACCGGAGTCGGTCTCGTCGAGAATCGCGATCTTCGGCCGGAGCAGCTCCAGCTGGAGGATCTCGTGGCGCTTCTTCTCACCGCCGGAGAAGCCCTCGTTGACGTTGCGCTCGGCGAAGGCGGGGTCGATGTTGAGGCGCTCCATGGCCTCCTTGACCTCCTTCACCCAGGTGCGCAGCTTGGGGGCCTCGCCGCGGATGGCGGTGGCGGCGGTGCGCAGGAAGTTGGAGACGGACACGCCGGGCACCTCGACCGGGTACTGCATGGCGAGGAAGACGCCGGCGCGGGCGCGCTCGTCGACGCTCATCTCCAGCACGTCCTCGCCGTCCAGGGTGACGGTGCCGCCGGTGATCGTGTACTTGGGGTGGCCCGCCAGCGAGTAGGCGAGGGTGGACTTGCCGGAGCCGTTCGGGCCCATGATGGCGTGCGTCTCGCCCTGCTTCAGGGTCAGGTCGACGCCGCGCAGGATCTCCTGGGGGCCGTTCTCGGCCTCGACGGAGACGTGCAGGTCGTGGATCTCAAGCGTTGCCATGGGGCTTCAGGACTCCTGGGTGGTGGAGACGAGCACGGCCGCGTCGGGGCCGTCTCCTTCGATCTTGACGGGGTATACGGGGACGGGGCGCGTGGCGGGCGGCCCGTCGGGCTTGCCGGTGCGCAGGTCGAAACTGGACCCGTGCAGCCAGCACTCGATGTGGCAGTCCTCCACCTCGCCCTCGGAGAGCGAGACGTTCGCGTGCGAGCAGATGTCGTTGATCGCGAAGACCTCTCCCCGCGTGCGGACGAGCGAGACCGGGACGCCGCCGATCTCCACCCGCCTGGGAGTGCCCTCCTCCAGCTCGCCGAGCGAGGCGGCGCGGACGAAGCCCGCGCTGTCCACCGTGTTCTCGCCGGTGCTCATGCGACCGACTCCTCCAGCTCCTCATCGATCCTGGCGATGAGGCGTTCCTGCAGGTCGGGCAGGCCGATCTGCTGGACCAGCTCGGCGAAGAAGCCGCGCACCACCAGGCGGCGGGCGTCCTGCTCCGGGATGCCGCGCGCCATCAGGTAGAACAGCTGCTCGTCCTCGAAGCGGCCGGTGGCCGAGGCGTGGCCGGCGCCGACGATCTCGCCGGTCTCGATCTCCAGGTTGGGCACCGAGTCCACCCGCGCGCCGTCGGTGAGGACGAGGTTGCGGTTGAGCTCGTAGGTGTCGGTGCCGGTGGCCGAGGCGCGGATCAGCACGTCGCCGATCCACACCGCGTGCGCGTCCTGGCCCTGGAGGGCGCCCTTGTAGACGACGTTGCTGCGGCAGTTCGATGCCTCGTGGTCGACGAAGAGCCGGTGCTCCTGGTGCTGGCCGTCGTCGGTGAAGTACAGGCCGTACAGCTCGGCCTCGCCGCCGGGGCCCGCGTAGTTGACGCGCGGGTGGAGGCGCACCACGTCGCCGCCGAAGGTGACGACCACGGACTTGAAGGTGGCGTCGCGGCCGACCAGGGCGTTGTGCTGGGAGCAGTGCACGGCCGTGTCGTCCCAGTCCTGCACGGAGACGACCGTCAGCTTCGCGCCGTCGCCCAGCACGTACTCGACATTGGCGGCGCGCACGCCGTCACCGGTGTGGTCGATGACGACGACGGCCTCGGCGAAGGCGCCCAGCTCGAAGACGGTGTGCCCGAAGGAGATGCCGCCCTGGCCCTGGATGCTCACCCGGATCGGCTCGGTGAGCACCGTCTCCTTGGGCACGGTGACGACGGCGGCCTTCTCGAAGGCGCTGTACGCCTGGGCCGCGACCCGGTCGACGGGCTTGCCGGCCCGGCCCAGGCGGGCGTCGTCGCGGCCGACGGTCTCCACCGTCACGCCGTCGGGCGCGGAGATGTCGGCCTTGACGCCACCGCCCGCCTCGGCGGTGCCGTCGTGCAGGCCCCGCAGCCGCTCCAGCGGGGTGAAGCGCCACTCCTCCTCGCGGCCGTGCGGCACCGGGAAGTCCGCCACGTCGAAGGACGGCGGGGCGCTCATCCGGGTGGCGACGGTGGACTCGGCCGCCACCGCGATCGATCCGGCGGTCGTGGACCCGGCCGGGATGTTCTGAGCCTCAGCCATGGCTGTCGTGTTGCTCGCTCTCTGTCTTCTGTGTTCGCCGGTCCCCGGGCTTCTCGGCGCCCGGGGACCGGCTCACGGTCACGGAGGGGTGAGGACGGGTGGCCGGGCGGTCAGCCGACCGCGCCCTCCATCTGCAGCTCGATCAGCCGGTTGAGCTCCAGGGCGTACTCCATGGGCAGTTCCTTGGCGATCGGCTCGACGAAGCCGCGCACGATCATCGCCATCGCCTCGTCCTCGGACAGACCGCGCTGCATCAGGTAGAACAGCTGGTCGTCGCTGACCTTGGAGACCGTCGCCTCGTGGCCCATCGTCACGTCGTCCTCGCGGACGTCGACGTAGGGGTAGGTGTCCGAGCGCGAGATGGTGTCCACCAGCAGCGCGTCGCACAGCACGTTGGACTTGGAGTTCTCGGCGCCCTCGCCGATCTCGATCAGACCGCGGTAGGAGGTGCGGCCGCCGCCCCGCGCCACCGACTTGGAGACGATGTTGGAGGAGGTGTTGGGCGCCATGTGCACCATCTTGGCGCCGGCGTCCTGGTGCTGGCCCTCGCCCGCGAAGGCGATCGAGAGGGTCTCGCCCTTGGCGTGCTCGCCCATCAGGTAGACGGCCGGGTACTTCATGGTCACCTTGGAGCCGATGTTGCCGTCGACCCACTCCATCGTCGCGCCCTCGTAGGCCACGGCGCGCTTGGTGACCAGGTTGTAGACGTTGTTCGACCAGTTCTGGATGGTCGTGTAGCGGCAGCGGGCGCCCTTCTTGACGATGATCTCCACGACCGCCGAGTGCAGCGAGTCGGACTGGTAGATCGGCGCGGTGCAGCCCTCGACGTAGTGGACGTAGGCGTCCTCGTCGACGATGATCAGCGTCCGCTCGAACTGGCCCATGTTCTCGGTGTTGATCCGGAAGTAGGCCTGGAGCGGGATGTCCACGTGGACGCCCTTGGGCACGTAGATGAACGAGCCGCCGGACCACACCGCGGTGTTCAGCGCGGCGAACTTGTTGTCGCCGGCCGGGATGACGGTGCCGAAGTACTCCTGGAACAGCTCCGGGTGTTCCCTGAGCGCGGTGTCGGTGTCCAGGAAGATGACGCCCTGGCTCTCCAGGTCCTCGCGGATCTGGTGGTAGACCACCTCGGACTCGTACTGGGCGGCGACGCCGGCGACCAGGCGCTGCTTCTCGGCCTCGGGGATGCCCAGCTTGTCGTAGGTGTTCTTGATGTCCTCGGGCAGGTCCTCCCAGGTCTGGGCCTGCTTCTCGGTGGACCGCACGAAGTACTTGATGTTGTCGAAGTCGATGCCGCTCAGGTCCGAGCCCCAGTTCGGCATGGGCTTCTTCCCGAAGAGCCTCAGGCCCTTCATGCGGAGCTTCAGCATCCACTCCGGCTCGGACTTCTTGTCCGAGATGTCGCGGACGACCTCCTCGGAGAGGCCGCGCTTGGCCGAGGCGCCGGCGGCGTCCGGGTCGGCCCAGCCGTACTCGTACTTGCCCAGGCCCTCCAGCTCAGGGTGGGCAGTCTCCGTGGGGAGAGTCATGCGGGGTTCCTCCCGGCTGTGCTTGCAGATGCTGTCGCTGCGGTGGTCTTGGATGTCTTGGGGGTCCCGGGTGCGGACCCGGAAGCCGTTTTGGGGATGAACGTCGTGCACACCCCGTCGCCGTGGGCGATGGTGGCCAGACGCTGCACATGGGTGCCGAGCAGGCGGGAGAAGACCTCCGTCTCCGCCTCGCACAGCTGCGGGAACCGCTCGGCGGCATGCGCCACCGGGCAGTGGTGCTGACAGAGCTGCTCTCCGCTGGAGGCGGGCGCGCCGCGCGCGGTGGCAGCGTACCCGTCCCTGGACAGTGCCTCGGCCAGAACCCTGGCCCTCTCCTCGGGCGCGACCCGTTCCAGCTCGGCGCGGTACCGCTCGGTCTGGGCGGCGACCCGGGCCCGGGCGAAGGCCGCGACCGCGGCCCGCCCCTCCTCCCCGCCGCCCGCGGCCTGGGCTATCCACCTCAGGGCGTCGACGGCGAGCTGGTCGTAGGCCTGGTCGAAGGCGCTGCGTCCGCGGTCGGTGAGCGCGAAGACCCTGGCGGGGCGGCCCCTGCCGCGCGAGCCGTAGACCCGCTTCTCACGTGGTTCGACGACGCCCTCGGAGACGAGCGCGTCCAGGTGACGGCGGACCGCCGCCTGGGTGAGTTCCAGCCGCTGGGCGAGCTCGGCCGCGGTGGACGGGCCGTGGTCGAGGACGGATCGCGCGACCTTGTTGCGGGTGCCGTGGTGCTCGTCCTGGGCCGGGTGACCGGGGGCGCGGGTGTCACCGACGCCGTGGTGGGCCGCCATACGCTCTCGAGCCTCCTCACTCCGCCCCGGGTCCGCGGCGCTCCCGCCCGCCGCGGCCGGGCGGCCGTTGACGGCGGGTGCGCTTTTTCACAACGCCATTGTTGCGTAATTCGGAGGAGACGGGCAAGCCACGCCCTGACCGGCCCGGATGGGATGCATCACGTAAGGCGTGCCTTACCGGTGACGCCGGTGGCGCGGCCCGGCGGCACGCTCCGGCGGCGGGGGCGGCCCGGCGGGGGCGGTCCGTCCCCGGGCTCCTAGACTCGCCCGTATGCGAGACACGGCGGCCGTCGAGGTCGCGGGACTGGTGAAGCGGTACGGGAGCAGGACGGCGGTGGACGGGCTGGACCTCACCGTCGGGCGCGGCACCGTCACCGCCGTCCTCGGACCCAACGGAGCGGGCAAGACCACCACCATCGAGACCTGCGAAGGCTACCGCCGCGCGGACGCGGGCACCGTCCGCGTCCTGGGACTGGACCCGGTCGCCGACGCCGCCGCACTGCGGCCCCGGATCGGGGTGATGCTCCAGAGCGGCGGGATCTACCCCACCGTCCGCGCCGCGGAGATGCTGCGCCACATGGCCGTGCTGCACGCCCGCCCGCTGGACACCGGCGCGCTGATCGAGCGGCTGGGGCTGGCCGGCTGCGGCCGCACCCCCTACCGGCGGCTCTCCGGCGGCCAGCAGCAGCGCCTGGCACTGGCCATGGCCGTCGTCGGACGGCCCGAGCTGGTCTTCCTGGACGAGCCGACCGCCGGTCTGGACCCGCAGGCCCGCCGCTCCGCCTGGGAGCTGGTGCGGGAGCTGCGCGCGGACGGCGTGACGGTGGTGCTGAGCACGCATTTCATGGACGAGGCCGAGACCCTGGCCGACGATGTCGCGATCATCGACGAGGGCCGGGTGATCACGCGGGGAAGCCCCGAGGAGCTGTGCCGGGGCGGCGCCGAGAACACCCTGAGCTTCACCGGACGCCCCGGCCTCGACCTGGCCTCCCTGCTCAAGGCACTGCCGCCGGACACCGCCGCCGCCGAGACGGTCCCGGGCTCGTACCGCCTGACCGGGACCGTCGGCCCCCAGCTCCTGGCCACGGTGACATCCTGGTGCGCGCAGAACGGGGTGATGCCGGACGGCATCGCGGTGGAGCGGCGCACGCTGGAGGACGTCTTCCTGGATCTGACGGGCAAGGAGCTGCGGCCGTGAGGCGGCACGCACACCCCGGCCGGGGGCCCGGGGGTCGCCCCCCGGAAGGACACAGCCTGGATCCGACGGGCAAGGAGCTGCGGTCGTGAGTACGGAGAACACCGGGCCGGGCACGTACGCCCCCGCCCCCGGCGCGGCCCCGCTGCCCCGGATGATCGCGGCCCAGGCCGCGCTGGAGACGCGGCTGCTGCTGCGGCACGGCGAGCAGTTGCTGCTGACGATCGTCATCCCCGCCCTGCTGCTGGTGCTGTTCAGCGCCGTGGACATCGTGGACCTGGCCGGGGAGGGGGGCGGCGGGGGCGAACGGGTGGACTTCCTGGCGCCGGGCGTGCTGGCGCTGGCCGTGCTCTCGACCGCCTTCACCGGCCAGGCGATCTCCACCGGCTTCGAGCGGCGCTACGGCGTCCTCAAGCGGCTGGCCGCCTCCCCGCTGCCCCGCTGGGGGCTGATGACCGCCAAGACCTGCGCGGTGCTGGTCACCGAGGTGCTGCAGGTGGTGCTGCTGACATCGGTGGCCCTGGCCCTGGGGTGGTCGCCGCACGGCAGCCCGCTCGCCGTGGCACTGCTGCTGGTCGCCGGGACGGCGGCGTTCTCCGGTCTCGGACTGCTCATGGCCGGAACGCTGCGGGCCGAGGCGACGCTGGCGGCGGCCAACCTCGTCCTCGTCCTGCTGCTGGTCGGCGGCGGGGTGGTGGTGCCGCTGGAGAGGTTCCCCGAGCCGGTGCGCGGGGTGCTGGAGCTGCTGCCGATCTCCGCGCTCTCCGAGGGGCTGCGCGAGGTGCTGCGGGACGGGGCCGGGACGCCCTGGGCGAACCTGGCGGTCCTGGGCGTGTGGGCGGTGGCGGGCCTGGCCGCCGCGGCCCGCTTCTTCCGGTGGGAGTGACCGCTCCCCGCGGCCCCTCGTGAAAGCTCGCACAAGCGCCCGCCTACCATGGTGCCCGTGCCCAGTCTGCTCGAATTCGCGCGAAACCCCGTCGCGTACGTCGCCAGGCGCTGGACTCCCGCCCAGCGCACCGTGGAGCGCGCCACCCTGGCCGCGCTCGTCCTGAGCGTGCTCATCGTGGTCACCGGCGGGGTGGTGCGGCTGACCGGCTCGGGACTGGGGTGCGACACCTGGCCCAAGTGCAGCGGGGACAGCCTGATCGCCACGCCCGAGATGGGGCTGCACGGCGCCATCGAGTTCGGCAACCGCCTGCTGACGTACGTGCTGTGCGCCGCCGTCGGCTGGGCGATCATCGCGGTCCGCTCGGCGAAGCCGTACCGCCGGGGCCTGTCGCGGCTGGCCTGGTGGCAGTTCTGGCTGGTCGTCGCCAACGGTCTGCTGGGCGGTGCGACGGTGCTGCTGCGGCTGAACCCGTACACCGTCGCCGCGCACTTCCTGCTCGCCAGCGTGCTCATCACGGTCACCACCGTCACCTGGCTGCGTGCCCGCGAGGGCGACGACGTGCCCCGCCCGCTGACCGGGGCCCGGATCCGGCAGCTCGCGGCGGCGCTGACCGCCGTGTCCGTGCTGCTGATCGTCGTCGGCACCATGGTGACGGGCTCGGGCCCGCACGCGGGCGACAGCAGCGAGGTGCCGCGGATGGGCGTGGACTGGGAGACGACCGCCCGGGTGCACGCCCTGCTGGCCTGGGCCGTGGTGGCCCTGACCGTGCTGCTGTGGCTGGCGCTGCGGTCCGCGGACGCGCCCCGGGGCCCTCGCGTCCGCACCCGGGACCTCTTCCTGGTGCTCCTGGCGCAGGGTGTCATCGGCTACGTCCAGTACTTCACCGAACTGCCGGAGGTGCTGGTCGCGGCGCACCTGCTGGGCTCCTGCCTGGTGTGGATCGCCACCTTGAGGGTGCTGCTGTCGCTGCGCGAGCGCGGTCTGCCGCCGGTGGCGGGCACCGGCACCGCGGCGCCGGTGCCCGCCGGCCGGCCGGCTCCGGCCGCGTCCGGCCTGTAGGACGTCGCGGTGAGGGC
>NZ_JBXUOY010000162.1:0-12340 GCF_057196705.1 Streptomyces sp. ATLC9
GGGCCGGGCGGGGGATCCCCCGCCCGGCCCTCACCGCCTTCCCACTCCGGGCGGGGTGCGCGGGCCGCACGGACCCGGGGAACCGTGACCGGACGCGGCGGGGCCCCGGTGCGGCGGTGCCGGGCGGCGGACGAACACCGGAAGGCGACGGAACGCGGTGGCCCGCGAGTGCCCGGCAGGCCCTCGCGGCCGTCCCGCCGCGCTCCCCTCTCAGCGGTCCTTCGGTCCTCCGACCTGGATGCCCGCCATCCGCTCCCACTCGTAGGGGCCGGTGCGGATCCGGGCGGCGAGGTCCCCGTCGAGGGTCTCGTGGACGGTGACGCCCGCCTTCTCGGCGGCCTGCCGGGCGACCTCGCGGGAGGGGGCCACCAGATCGCCCCAGCCGCCGTCCGCGCCGACGAGGACGATGCGTACGCCGCGCTCGCCGAGGTAGGAGATCTGGGCGTCGGCGCTGCCGCCGCGCTCCCCGGCGAACGCGGCGATCTGCTCGGCGAGCCTGGTCACCCGGCGCCGGGCCCTGGCGTCGGGTCCGGTCTCTTCCGCCTGCTGTGTGCTGTCCATGGACAGGATGCTACCGATGGGTAGACAGCCTGGCGACCGCCGCTCCGGGTGGCCTGTGCCACGCCCGCCACCGGTCCGGCACCGGCTTCGGGGGGGGTGGAACCGGTACGGGATCAGCGCAGGAAGGGGTCCACCGCCACCGCCACGAACAGCAGCGACACATAGGTGATGGACCAGTGGAACAGCCGCATCTCCTTGAGCCTGACGCCCGTGACCCCGGCCCTGGCCCTGGCGTGGAGGGCGTGCGCCTCCCACAGCCACCAGCCGCCGGCGGCGAGCGCGACCAGCGGGTAGAACCAGCCGACGTACCCCAGCGGCCACAGCGCCAGCGAGACGGCCACCATGATCCAGCTGTAGACCACGATCTGCCGGGCCACCGCGCGGTTGCCCGCGACGACCGGGAGCATCGGGACCCCGACACGGGCGTAGTCGTCCTTGACCTTCATCGACAGCGGCCAGTAGTGCGGCGGCGTCCAGAAGAAGATGACCAGGAAGAGGACGACGGCGGCCCAGCTCATCTCGTTCGTCACCGACGACCAGCCGATGAGCACGGGCATGCAGCCGGCGATGCCGCCCCAGACGATGTTCTGGGCGGTGCGCCGCTTGAGGATCATCGTGTAGACGACGACGTAGAACAGCAGCGCGCCCAGGGACAGAGCGGCCGAGAGCCAGTTGACCGTCCAGCCGAACCACAGCGTGGAGACCACGGCCAGCGTGACGCCGAAGACCAGGGCCTCACGCGGGGTCAGCACACCGGTGACCAGCGGGCGCCGCTCGGTGCGGTGCATCAGCGCGTCGATGTCCCGGTCGATGTACATGTTCAGCGCGTTGGCGCCGCCCGCCGACAGGTAGCCGCCCAGGCAGGTCGCCAGGACCAGCCACAGATCGGGGACGCCCTGTTCGGCGAGGAACATCACCGGGATGGTGGTGATCAGCAGCAGTTCGATGATCCGCGGCTTGGTCAGTGCCACGTAGCCCTTGATACGGGCCCCGAGCGGCCGGTGTGCTGGGCTCTGATCGAGCTCCCCCACAACCCCTCGGGCGTGGGCGGTATCCCCACCCGCGGGACGGGATTCGACGGCCGTCACGGACACCCCTGATCACGATGCGACATGCGCGGCTCACGCCGCGTGGGAACAAGCGAGTCCGGGTCTTCGTCCCGTCGCGACTCGCACCTACCGCGCCACTGTAGACGCTGGCCATACGCCGCTCGCCCCGGGGGTCGCCCGTGTCGGCGCACCCCGCGAGGGGGTGCGCCGGCGAGGCGCGGGTACGGGGTCCACGGGGCCTCGCGCGGCGCCGGAGGGCGGTGCTCATGTGCGCCCGGCGTTCCACAAATACCCAGGTGAGACCCATGGAGCGTCCGTTTTCACCGGATTTCGCCTCTCGGCTTCCCAAAGGGTGAGCGGACCGAAAGGGGGAACCCTGGCGGGGGTACGCTCGACACCGCCCGGTGTGACCTGACAGACACCGGCCTTCGACATGTGGAGAGGAGCCCTGACGCAGGGTGAGCACCAAGCCGACCACCACAGATCTCGAGTGGACCGAACTGGATCAGCGGGCTGTCGACACCGTACGGGTCCTGGCGATGGACGCCGTGCAGAAAGTCGGTAACGGACACCCCGGTACCGCCATGAGCCTCGCTCCGGCGGCGTACCTGCTCTTCCAGAAGCTGATGCGGCACGACCCGTCCGACGCGCGGTGGGCGGGCCGGGACCGGTTCGTCCTCTCCCCCGGCCACACCAGCCTGACGCTGTACATCCAGCTGTACCTGTCCGGCTACGGGCTGGAGCTGGAGGACCTGAAGGCCTTCCGCACCTGGGACAGCAGGACCCCGGGCCACCCGGAGTACGGCCACACCACCGGGGTCGAGACCACCACCGGCCCGCTGGGCCAGGGCATCGCCAACGCCGTGGGCATGGCGATGGCCGCCCGCTACGAGCGCGGCCTGTTCGACCCGGACGCCGCGCCGGGCGCCTCCCCCTTCGACCACACCGTCTGGGCCATCGTCTCCGACGGCGACCTGGAGGAGGGGGTCTCGGCCGAGGCGTCCTCGCTGGCCGGCCACCAGAAGCTGGGCAACCTCGTCGCCCTGTACGACGACAACCACATCTCCATCGAGGGCGACACCGCGACCGCGCTGTCCGAGGACGTCCTGAAGCGCTACGAGGCCTACGGCTGGCACGTCCAGCGCATCGAGCAGGCGCCCGGCGGCGACTTCGACGTCCAGGCCCTGTACGCGGCGCTGAAGGCCGCGCGGGCCGAGACCGAGCGCCCCTCCCTGATCGCCGCCCGCACGATCATCGCCTGGCCCGCGCCGAACGCCCAGAACACCGAGGCCTCGCACGGCTCCGCGCTGGGCGACGAGGAGGTCGCGGCCACCAAGCGGGTGCTCGGCTTCGACCCGGAGCGGCACTTCGACGTGGCCGACGAGGTCCTGAGGCACGCCCGCGAGGTCGTGGACCGGGGCCGCGAGGCGCGCCGGGCCTGGGAGGACGAGCTCGCGAAGTGGCGCGGGGCCAACCCCGGCCGCGCCGCCGAGTTCGACCGGATCAGCGCCGGGGAGCTGCCCGAGGGCTGGGAGAAGGCGCTGCCCTCCTTCCCCGCCGGCAAGGACATGGCCACCCGCAAGGCGTCCGGCGCGGTGCTCAAGGAGCTGGGCGGTGTGATCCCCGAGCTGTGGGGGGGCTCCGCCGACCTCGCGGGCTCCAACAACACCACCATCGACGCCTCCTCGTCCTTCCTCCCGGCGGACAACCCGCTGCCGGAGGCGGACCCGTACGGCCGCACGGTGCACTTCGGCATCCGCGAGCACGCCATGGGCTCGACCATGAACGGCATCGCGCTGCACGGCAACACCCGGATCTACGGCGGCACCTTCCTGGTGTTCTCCGACTACATGCGCCCGGCGGTGCGGCTGGCGGCCCTGATGAGGCTGCCGGTCACCTATGTGTGGACGCACGACTCCATCGGCCTGGGCGAGGACGGCCCGACCCACCAGCCGGTCGAGCACCTGGCGGCGCTGCGCGCCGTCCCGGGCCTGAACATGGTGCGTCCGGCCGACGCCAACGAGACCGCGATCGCCTGGCGCGAGATCATGCGCCGCCACGGCGACCGCCCGGCCCCGCACGGCGTCGCGCTGACCCGCCAGAACGTGCCGACCTACGAGCCGAACGAGGACGCCGCCCGCGGCGGATACGTGATGTTCGAGGCGGTGGACTCCCAGGGGCGCGAGTGCGAGCCGCAGGTCGTCCTCATCGCCACCGGCTCGGAGGTGCAGCTCGCCGTCGCCGCGCGCGAGTCGCTCCAGGCCGAGGGCGTGCCCGCCCGGGTGGTGTCGATGCCGTGCCTGGAGTGGTTCGAGGAGCAGGACCGGGCCTGGCGTGAGCGCGTGCTGCCGCCGTCGGTCCGGGCACGGGTGGCCGTCGAGGCCGGTATCGGCCTGACCTGGCACCGCTACGTCGGCGACGCCGGCCGGATCGTCTCCCTGGAGCACTTCGGCGCCTCGGCCGACTACAAGGTGCTCTACCGCGAGTTCGGCCTGACCGGTGAGGCGGTAGCCGCCGCCGCGCGGGAATCCATCGCCGCCGCCGCACGCTGACGCCCACAGGCAACGAGATCAGGAGATGCATCCCTCATGACAGAGGCACTCAAGCGCCTGAGTGACGAGGGCGTGGCGATCTGGCTGGACGACCTGTCCCGCCGGCGCATCACGTCCGGCAACCTCGCCGAGCTGCTGAACGAGCAGCACGTCGTGGGTGTCACCACCAACCCGTCGATCTTCCAGAAGGCGATCTCCGAGGGGCACGGCTACGACCGGCAGCTCACCGACCTCGCCTCCCGCGGTGTGACGGTGGAGGAGGCGATCCGGATGATCACCACCGCCGACGTCCGCGACGCCGCCGACATCCTGCGCCCGGTCTTCGACGCCACCAACGGGCAGGACGGCCGGGTCTCCATCGAGGTGGACCCGCGGCTGGCCCACGCCACCCGGCCCACGGTCGCCGAGGCCAAGCAGCTCGCCTGGCTGGTGGACCGCCCCAACACCCTGATCAAGATCCCCGCCACCACCCCCGGGCTTCCGGCGATCACGGAGACCATCGCCGCGGGCATCAGCGTCAATGTCACGCTGATCTTCTCGCTGGAGCGCTACCGGATGGTGATGGACGCCTACATGGCGGGTCTGGAGCAGGCCAAGGCCAAGGGCCTGGACCTGTCGGAGATCCACTCCGTGGCGTCGTTCTTCGTCTCCCGGGTGGACACCGAGATCGACAGGCGGCTGACGGACCTGGGCACCGACGAGGCGCTGGCACTGCGCGGCAAGGCCGCGCTGGCCAACGCCCGGCTGGCCTACCAGGCGTACGAGGAGGTCGTCGCCTCCGACCGCTGGGCGGCCCTGGAGTCCGCCGGCGCCAACCGGCAGCGCCCGCTGTGGGCCTCCACCGGTGTGAAGGACCCCGGCTACCCCGACACCCTCTACGTCACCGGGCTGGTCGCCCCGAACACGGTGAACACCATGCCGGAGGCCACCTTGGAGGCCGTCGGCGACCACGGCGAGATCACCGGCGACACCGTGCGCGGCACCTACGAGCAGGCCCGCGCCGACCTCGACGCGATCGCGAAGCTCGGCATCGGCTACGACGAGGTCGTCGAGCGGCTCGAGGTCGAGGGCGTGGACAAGTTCGAGCAGGCATGGAACGACCTGCTGGCCTCCACCGAGGCCGAGCTGAAGCGCCTCGCTCCGAAGGAGGCATAGAGCAGGTGAGCAGCGCAGCCAACCCGCTGCGTGACGCCCAGGACCGGCGGCTCCCGCGCATCGCGGGGCCGTCGGGCCTGGTGATCTTCGGCGTCACAGGCGATCTGTCACGAAAAAAGTTGATGCCCGCCGTCTACGACCTGGCGAACCGGGGCCTGCTCCCACCGGGCTTCTCCCTCGTCGGTTTCGCCCGCCGCGAGTGGGAGGACCAGGACTTCTGCCAGGTCGTGCACGACTCGGTCAAACAGTACGCCCGCACCCCCTTCCGTGAGGAGGTCTGGCGGCAGCTCGGCGAGGGGATGCGCTTCGTCCCCGGCGTCTTCGGCGACGACGACGCGTTCGCCCGGCTGAAGTCCACCATCGACGAGCTGGACAAGTCCCGCGGCACCGGGAGCAACTTCGCGTTCTATCTCTCGGTTCCGCCGAAGTTCTTCCCCACCGTCCTGGAGCAGCTCAAGAAGCACCAGCTGTCCGAGGCCCCCGAGGGGTCCTGGCGCCGCGCGGTCATCGAGAAGCCCTTCGGTCACGACCTGGCCAGCGCCCAGGAGCTGAACCGGGTCGTCCACCGGGTCTTCCGCCAGTCCGACGTCTTCCGGATCGACCACTACCTGGGTAAGGAGACCGTCCAGAACATCCTGGCGCTGCGCTTCGCCAACACGATGTTCGAGCCCCTGTGGAACCGCTCCTACGTGGACCACGTGCAGATCACGATGGCCGAGGACATCGGCATCGGCGGCCGCGCCGGCTACTACGACGGCATCGGCGCCGCACGCGACGTCATCCAGAACCACCTGCTCCAGCTACTGGCCCTGACCGCGATGGAGGAGCCCGTCTCCTTCGACGCCAAGGCGCTGGTCACCGAGAAGCTGAAGGTACTCAACGCGGTGCGGCTGCCGAAGGACCTGGGCCGGCACACCGTGCGCGGCCAGTACCGGGCGGGCTGGCAGGGCGGCGAGAAGGTGCCCGGATACCTGGAGGAGGAGGGCATCGACCCGGCCTCCCGGACGGACACCTACGCCGCCATCAAACTGGAGATCGACAACCGCCGCTGGGCGGGGGTCCCCTTCTATCTGCGCACGGGCAAGCGGCTGGGCCGCCGGGTCACCGAGATCGCGGTGGTCTTCCAGCGCGCCCCCTACTCCCCCTTCGACGCCACCGACACCCAGGAGCTGGGCCAGAACGCCCTGGTCATCCGGGTGCAGCCGGACGAGGGCGTCATGATCCGGTTCGGCTCCAAGGTGCCCGGCACCTCGATGGAGATCCGCGACGTGACGATGGACTTCGCCTACGGCGAGTCCTTCACCGAGTCCAGTCCCGAGGCCTACGAGCGGCTCATCCTGGACGTGCTGCTGGGCGACGCCAACCTCTTCCCCCGGCACCAGGAGGTCGAGCGCTCCTGGGAGATCCTGGACCCGGTCGAGGAGTACTGGGACGCGCACGGCCGGCCCGAGCCGTACACCGCCGGGACCTGGGGCCCCCAGGCGGCCGACGAGATGCTCGCACGCGACGGACGGAGCTGGCGGCGGCCATGAACATCGACCTCACCGACACCACGTCCGGCCGGATCAACGCGGCTCTGGTGCGAGCCAGGCGGGCGATGGGCAGCCCGGCCGTCGGCATGGTGCTCACACTCGTCATCGTCACCGACGAGGGCAGCCACTACGACGCGCTGAAGGCGGCCAGCGACGCCTCGAAGGAGCATCCCTCGCGCATCCTCGTCGTGGTGCGGCGGCCGGGCCGCTCGCCCCGCGACCGGGCCATGGCCCGGCTCGACGCCGAGGTGCGGGTGGGCGGCGAGACCGGCACCGGGGAGACGGTCCTGCTGCGCCTCCACGGCGAGCTGGCGGGCCACGCCCACAGCGTCGTCCTGCCCCTGCTGCTGCCGGACGCGCCGGTCGTCCTGTGGTGGCCGGCCGATCCGCCCGAGTGCCCCTCGAAGGATCCGCTGGGCGCCCTGGCACAGCGCCGCATCACCGACGCGGCGGAGACCGAGGACCCGGTCGCGGCGCTCAGGGGGCGCGCCGCCTCCTACGCCCCGGGCGACACCGACCTGGCCTGGACCCGCGTCACCCTGTGGCGCAGCGTGCTGGCCGCCGCCCTGGACCAGAAGCAGGCCCGTGTCACCCGGGCGGTGGTCGAGGGCGAGGAGTACAACCCCAGCTCGGAGCTGCTGGCGCTGTGGCTGGCCGACCGCCTGCGCGTCCCCGTCGAGCGTGTGCTCTCCGGCGGCCCCGGCATCACGGCGGTGCGGCTGACCACGGAGGAGGGCGACGTCTGCCTGGACCGCGGCGACGGCTCACTGGCGACCCTCTCGGTGCCGGGCCAGCCGGACCGGAGCGTGGCCCTGCACCGGCGCTCCACGGCCGAGCTGATCGCCGAGGAACTGCGGCGTCTGGACCCGGACGAGACCTACGCCCGCGCCGTCCGCTTCGGCCTCGACCACCTGGTGCGCGGGGAGGTCGCGGAGGTGGAGGCGGTCGAGGCCGTGCGGGCCGCGCAGGCGGAGGCGGCGCGGGAGACCGGCGGGGAGCAGGCTCCCCCGCAGATCGTCGTCCACCCGGACAAGGAGCGGATGGCCCGTGCCACGGCCGCCCGCCTGGTCACCACGATCGCGGACGCGCAGGCCGCCCGCGGCCGGGCCCACATCGCCCTGACCGGCGGCCGTAACGGCATCGCCCTGCTGGCCGCCCTGGCGCAGGCTCCGGGGCGCAGCGGCGTGGACTGGTCCCGTGTCGATCTGTGGTGGGGCGACGAGCGGTTCCTGCCCGACGGCGACCCGGACCGCAACCACACCCAGGCCCGCGAGGTCCTCCTGGACGCGCTTCCCCTGGATCCGTCACGCGTCCACCCGATGCCGGCCTGTGACGGTCCGCACGGCGACGACGTGGACGCGGCGGCCGAGGCGTACGCGGAGGAGCTGGCCTCGGCCGGTGACGGCGGTTCCGGCGGCGGTGCGGGCGGGCCGGTGCCCGTCTTCGACGTGCTGCTGCTGGGGCTGGGCCCGGACACCCATGTGGCCTCGCTCTTCCCCGGCCATCCGGCCGCGCGGGAGACCGGGAGCACGGTCGTCGGCGTACGGCAGGCACCGAAGCCGCCACCGACCCGGATCTCCCTCACCCTCCCGGCCCTCCGGGCGGCCCGGGAGGTCTGGCTGCTGGCGGCGGGCGAGGACAAGGCCGAGGCCGCGGCCGACGCGCTGACCTCGGAGGATCCGGCGCGGACCCCCGCGGCCGGCGCCCGCGGGCACGAGCGCACCCTGTGGATCCTCGACGAGGAGGCGGCGATCCTCCTGCCCGAGTCGGTCCGGAGCTGACGGGCGTCCCACGCACACCGACCGAACGCGGCGGCCCCGCTCCCCCGGAATCCACCGGGGGAGCGGGGCCGCCGCCGCAGGGGCGGTGGGGTGGCTCTGCCCCCCTCCGCCCCCTGCCGTCAGTCCCGGCCCCGCAGCGAGCGGTAGCGGGCCACCAGGGCCGCCGTGGAGGCGTCCAGCCCCTCCACCTCGGCGCCCTCGGTCAGCGCGGGCTCGATGCGCTTGGCGAGCACCTTGCCGAGCTCCACGCCCCACTGGTCGAAGGAGTCGATGTCCCACACCGCGCCCTGGACGAACACCTTGTGCTCGTAGAGGGCGACCAGCTGCCCCAGCACCGAAGGGGTCAGCTCGGAGGCCAGGATCGTCGTCGTCGGGCGGTCGCCGCGGAAGGTGCGGTGCGGGACCTGCTCCTCGGCGACGCCCTCGGCGCGAACCTCCTCCTCGGTCTTCCCGAAGGCGAGCGCCTGCCCCTGGGCGAAGAGGTTGGCCATCAGCAGGTCGTGCTGGGCCGCCAGCGCGGGCTCCAGGCCCGCCACGGGCCGCGCGAAGCCGATGAGATCCGCCGGGACCAGCCTGGTGCCCTGGTGCAGCAGCTGGAAGTAGGCGTGCTGCCCGTTGGTTCCGGGCGTGCCCCACACCACCGGGCCGGTCTGCCAGTCCACCGGTTCACCCTGCCGGTCCACGGACTTGCCGTTGGACTCCATGTCGAGCTGCTGGAGGTAGGCGGTGAACTTCGACAGGTAGTGGCTGTAGGGCAGCACCGCGTGCGACTGCGCGTGGAAGAAGGCGCCGTACCAGATGCCCAGCAGGCCCAGCAGCAGCGGGGCGTTCTCCTCGGGCGGTGCGGTGCGGAAGTGCTCGTCGACGGTGCGGAAACCGTCGAGCATCTCGCGGAAGCGGTCCGGGCCGATGGCGATCATGAGCGAGAGGCCGATGGCCGAGTCGTAGGAGTAGCGTCCGCCGACCCAGTCCCAGAACTCGAACATGTTCGCGGTGTCGATGCCGAACTCCGCGACCGCCCCGGTGTTCGTCGACAGCGCCACGAAGTGTTTGGCCACCGCCTCCCTCCCCGCGCCCAGACCGGTCAGCAGCCAGTCCTTGGCGGAGGTGGCGTTGGTGATGGTCTCGATCGTGGTGAAGGTCTTGGAGGCGACGACGAACAGCGTCCGGGCCGGGTCCAGGCCCTGCAGCGCCTCGTGCAGGTCCGCGCCGTCCACGTTGGAGACGAAGCGGACCTCCAGCTCCCGGTCGGTGTAGGCGCGCAGCGCCTCGAAGGCCATCGCCGGGCCCAGGTCGGATCCGCCGATGCCGATGTTGACGATGTTCCTGACGGGCAGCCCGGTGTGCCCGGCCCACTTCCCGGCACGCACCGCCTCGGCGAAGGCGGACATCCGGTCGAGCACGGCGTGCACGGCCGGCACGACGTTCCCGGCGTTCTCGCCGTCCACCTCGACCACCGCGTCGCGCGGGGCGCGCAGGGCGGTGTGCAGCACGGCCCGGTCCTCGGTGGTGTTGATCCGCTCACCGCGGAACATCGCCTCCCGCAGCCGAGCCACCCCGGTCGCCTCGGCCAGCTCGCGCAGCAGCCTCAGGGTCTCGTCCGTGACCAGGTTCCTGGAGTAGTCCAGGTACAGGTCGCCGACCCGGACGCCGTAGCGCTCGGCGCGCCGCGGATCGGCGGCGAACAGCTCGCGCAGGTGCACCTCCCCCAGCTCCTCGCGGTGCCTGGCCAGCGCCTGCCACTGCGGCATCCGGTCGAGCCTGCCGCGGCCTTCAGCGTTCATCTGGGAAATCAGTCCATTCCTGTCGTACGGACCCCGCCGCCTCCCAACCTAATGGAACGACGGCCCGGCCGCGCGCCCCGTGGGGGCGTACGGCCGGGCCGTCGTGCGCCGTTGTCCGGCCGGTCGGCCGGTGTTCAGATCTCCCCGCGGAGCTTGGCCAGCGCCTCGGCGAGGATCGCCTCGCCGTCGGCGTCGCTGCGCCGCTCGCGCACGTACGCGAGGTGGGTCTTGTAGGGCTCGGTGCGCGGCGGATCCGGCGGGTCGTCCCGGTCCTTGCCGGCCGGGAAGCCGCAGCGCGGGCAGTCCCAGGTCTCCGGGATCTGCGCGTCGCTGGCGAAGCTGGGTTGGGTCTCGTGCCCGTTGGAGCACCAGAAGGAGATGCGCAGGCGCGGCGCGGACTCGCCCCGCTCGGCCTCCCCCATCGGCCCCGCTCCGACCCGGCTTCCCCGGATCGCGTTGCCACTTGCCACGGTCGTAACTCCCTGCCTTCACGGTGCCGCGGAGCATCGACAGGACGCTCCGCCGCGGGTGCCCCAGTGTACGTAGGGCCCAACACGCGTCCACAGACCCGAGTTGCTGCCCCCTTCGGGTCCCACGGGCGCGAACCTCATGATAGGCCGGGAATGCGACACGGCGTCAGAGCACGGCGACCGCCGTCGCGCGGCAGGGGCCGTCGGGCGTCGGCGGGCCTCAGCCGTCGAGCTTCATCAGGATGCCGAGCGCCACGATGATGGCGAACCAGACCACGCCCACCACGACCGTGATGCGGTCGAGGTTGCGCTCGGCGACCGAGGAGCCGCCGACGGAGGACTGCATGCCGCCGCCGAACATGTCGGAGAGGCCGCCGCCCTTCCCCTTGTGCATCAGCACGAGCAGCATCAGCAGCAGGCTGAAGACGATGAGGGCGATGGAGAACCCCAGGATCACGGCTGGACCAACTCTCTCGGACGGATGACGGGAACTGTCGGGACTTGCAGGGTACGGGGCCGGGAGGCGTTGTGTGTCTCGCTCCCGGCCCCGACAGGGTACGACGCGGGCGGCCCGGCCGTCACTCGTCGGCGGCGGTCACCCGCGGCCCTACTGGTCGCGGAACCGGACGATCTTCACGAACTCGTCCACGTCCAGCGCGGCCCCGCCGACCAGGGCGCCGTCCACGTCCGGCTGCGCCATGATCGCGGTGACGTTCCCGGACTTCACCGAGCCGCCGTACTGGATGCGGACCCCCTCGGCCAGCTCACGGTCGTACAGCTCGGCCAGGCGGCCGCGGATCGCGCCGCACACCTCCTGGGCGTCCTCGGGGGTGGCCACCTCGCCGGTGCCGATGGCCCACACCGGCTCGTAGGCGATCACGATGCGGGCGGCCTGCTCGGCGGGGATGTCCTTCAGCGCGCCGTCGACCTGGGCGAGGGTGTGGGCGACCTGGTCGCCGGCCCTGCGGACCTCCAGGCCCTCGCCGACGCACAGGATCGGGACCAGGTCGTGCAGGTAGGCCGCCTTGACCTTGGCGTTGCACAGTTCGTCGGTCTCACCGTGGTACTGGCGCCGCTCGGAGTGGCCGACGGCCACGTAGGTGCAGCTGAGCTTCGCCAGCATCGCCCCGGAGACCTCGCCGGTGTACGCGCCGGAGACGTGCGCCGAGACGTCCTGGGCGCCGTAGCGGATCTTCAGCTTGTCGCCGTCGACGAGGGTCTGCACCGAGCGCAGGTCGGTGAAGGGCGGCAGGACGGCGACCTCGACGGCCTCGTGGTCCTTGTCGTTCAGGGCGAAGGCGAGCTTCTGGACGTGGGCGATGGCCTCCAGGTGGTTGAGGTTCATCTTCCAGTTGCCCGCCATCAGCGGGGTGCGGTTTGCCATGGGTGGAGGTGCCTTTCAGTTCGCTCCGCCGCGGCAGCGGCTCGTGTCACCGGCGCCCGCGCGGCGCGGGGG
>NZ_JBXUOY010000163.1:0-12238 GCF_057196705.1 Streptomyces sp. ATLC9
CCTCGGCACGCCGGCGGGCGTCCGCGTACCGCCGGCGGCGCCGTTCCAGCTCGCGCGCCTCCTCCAGCCGCCGCCGGGCGCCGGCGTGGGCCAGTTCGGCCAGACGCAGGGCCGAGGCCGCGGCGTCCAGCCGTTCACGGGCCAGGGCCCGGGCGGGTGCGGCCCATCCCAGTACGGCATCGGCCAGACCGGGGTCGCCGGGCGACAGTTCGGCGAAGGGACCACCGTCCGGCCCGGCTGCGTCTCCCGCCGCCTGCCACATGCGGTGGGCCAGGGCCAGCAGCCGCTCGTCGCCGTCGCGCACCCGGCGCTGCGCGGCGGTGCGCGACTCGGCCAGGTGCTGTTCGACGGCGGCGAAGCGGCGGGTGTCGAAGAGGCGGCCCAGCAGTTTCGCGCGCTCCTCCGCGCCGGCCCGCAGGAAGCGCGCGAAGTCGCCCTGCGGCAGCAGCACCACCTGGCAGAACTGCTCACGGCTCATGCCCAGCAGCTGGGCCAGTTCCTCGCCGATCTCCTGGTGGGAGCGGCTGAGCGCCTTCCAGGCGCCGGCCGCGGCGTCGTACTCGCGCAGCCAGGACTGGGCCTTGTCGGTGGTCATACCGGTGCCGCGCTTCTTGGGGCGCCGCTGCTCGGGCTGCCGGGTGACCTCCAGCCGCCGCCCGCCGACGGTCAGCTCCAGGACCACCTCGGTACGGGTGCCGGGGTCGGCGTGGTCGCTGCGCAGCCTGCTGGGGCCGGAGGCCTGGCGAGCGCCGGGCACTCCGCCGTACAGGGCGTAGCAGACGGCGTCCAGTACGGAGGTCTTGCCCGCGCCGGTGGGCCCGTGCAGCAGGAACAGCCCGGCCGAGGACAGCTCGTCGAAGTCCACCTCCTGGGTGTCGCCGAAGGGGCCGAAGGCGGTGACGGCGAGCCGGTGCAGTCTCACCGGGGCGCCTCCGTGCGGGCCGCCTCGGCGTGCACGGCGTCCAGAGCGGCGCCCAGCAGGGCCCGTTCGCCCTCGTCGGGTCCCGCTCCGCCGCGGACGTGGGCGACGAAGTCCTCGGCGATCTCCCGGTCGGTGCGGTCGCGCAGCCGGCTCCCGTAGGAGGCGAAGGGGTCGCGCTCCGCTCGCTCGGGGTCGAAGACGAGGGTCAGGACGTGGGGGAAGCGTGCGGCGAGCCGGGCCATCGGCTCGCGCGGGCGGACGGGGTCGGTGAGGGTGGCCTCGACCCAGGCGTGCTCGTGGCGCTCCAGCGCGGGGTCGGCCAGCAGTTCCTCCAGTGTCCCGCGGACGCGCGCCAGCGGGCGCGGCACCGGGCAGTCGATCCGCTCGGCCGTCACCTCGCCGCGCGGCCCGAGGTCGGCCAGCCACACCGACTTGCGGTGGTGGGTCTCGGAGAAGGAGTAGGCCAGCGGTGAACCGGAGTAGCGGATCCGCCCGGCGAGGGTCTGGCAGCCGTGGAGGTGGCCCAGCGCCGCGTAGTCCACGCCCTCGAAGACGGAGGCCGGGACGGAGGCGACGCCGCCGACGGTGATGTCACGCTCGCTGTCGGACGGCTCGCCTCCGGTGACGAAGGCATGGGCGAGGACGACCGAGCGGGTCGCGGCGGGGCGGACGGCCAGATCGGCGCGCACCCGGTCCATGGCGGCGCCCAGCACCGCCGCGTGCCCGGCGCGCTCCACCCCGAAGTGGTCCTTGACCAGGGCCGGTTCCAGATAGGGCAGGCCGTAGAACGCCACCTCGCCGTGGGCGTCGGACAGCAGGACGGGGGTGGCGCAGCCGGCGGGGTCGGTACGCAGGTGGACGCCCGCCCGTCCGATGAGCCCGGCGCCCACCCCCAGTCGGCGCGCCGAGTCGTGGTTGCCGGAGATCATGACCGTCGGCACCCCGAGGTCCGCCAGGCGGTGCAGGGTGTCGTCGAAGAGTTCGACGGCGGCCAGCGGCGGCACCGCCCGGTCGTAGACGTCTCCGGCGACGAGGACCGCGTCCACGCGTTCGGTGCGCACCACCTCCACCAGGTGGTCGACGAACGCCTCCTGGGCGGACAGCAGGCTCACCCGGTGGAAGCTGCGGCCCAGGTGCCAGTCGGAGGTGTGCAGCAGTCTCAAGATCCGGCTCCGCCCCGCAACGTCTGTCCCTCTCCCCGCCGTCGGCCGCCCTCCGGATTGTTGCATGATCCGCTCGGGTGAATCTCACGGACGGAGGCATCGGGGCGCCCGGCGGCCGGAGGTCACCCGCCGGTGCCCGGCCGCGCCTTCTGCCCGGTCCCGTACGCCTCGCCGCCCAACTCCAGCCGGGCGGTGCCCGCGGTGGCGTCGGCGAGCCAGGAGCGGAAGGCCTCGACCTCGCCCTCGGGAAGCCCCACCTCGATGGCGACCTCGGTGCCGTAGTGCACACCCCGCACGTCCCTGCCGCCGGTGCGCAGGTCGTTCTCGACCCGGCCCGCCCGCTGGTGGTCCACCGTGACCGTGGCCAGCCGCATCCGCCGCCGGGTGACGGTCCCCAGCGCGTCGAGGGCCTCGCCGACCGCGCCGCCGTAGGCCCGGATCAGCCCGCCGGCGCCCAGCTTCACCCCGCCGAAGTAGCGGGTGACCACCGTGACGGCATAGCGGACGTCGCGGCGCAGCAGCATCTGGAGCATGGGCACCCCGGCCGTGCCGCCGGGCTCCCCGTCGTCGCTCGCCTTCTGCACACCGGCGTCGGCGCCGATGACGTAGGCCCAGCAGTTGTGGGCGGCGTCCGCGTGCCGCTCGCGGATCCGGGCGACGAACGCCCGCGCCTCCTCCTCGGTCGCGGCGGGTGCGAGCGCGCAGATGAAACGCGACCTGTTCACCTCGGTCTCGTGCAGACCCTCGCCCGCGACCGTCACATACTGCTCCCGCATTCCGCCCACCCTACGGTCCGCCGCGGGGAATGGCCCGGCCGGGCCGCTGGTTGGCAGGGGCATGTACGGAGATTCGCAGACAGTCCGCAGGATCCTGACCGAGAGCGGCGACACCTGGGCGGTGGTCGGCCTGTCGTCCAACCGTAGCCGCGCGGCCTGGGGCGTGGCCGCCACGCTCCAGCGGTTCGGCAAGCGCGTCGTGCCCGTCCACCCCAAGGCGGAGACGGTGCACGGCGAGCAGGGCTACGCCTCCCTGGCCGAGATCCCCTTCCCCGTCGACGTCGTGGACGTGTTCGTCAACTCCGCGCTGGCCGGCGGCGTCGCGGACGAGGCGGTGGCGGCCGGGGCGAAGGCGGTCTGGTTCCAGCTCGGCGTGGTCGACCAGGCGGCCTACGAGCGGACCCGCGCGGCGGGCCTGGAGATGGTGATGGACCGCTGCCCGGCCATCGAGATCCCGCGCCTGGGCTGAACGCCCCCCGGGGGGCGTCCCGCCCGGAGGCGGAACGCGCCCCGAAGCCGGGGTCAGGCCAGTTCGAGCACCAGCTTGCCGACGTTCTCCCCCCGGAAGAGCATCTGCAGCGTCTCGGGGAAGTCGTCGACGGTGCCCCTGACCACGTGCTCCTTGACCTTGACACGGCCCTCGCCGATCCAGCCGGCGATCTCCTGCGCGGCCTGCCCGTAGCGCTTGGCGTAGTCGAAGACCACGAAGCCCTCCATCCGGGCCCGGCGGACCAGCAGGGACAGGTAGTTGGACGGGCCCTTGACCGGGGTGGCGTTGTTGTACTGGCTGATCGCGCCGCAGATCACCACGCGCGCGCGCATCGCCAGCCGGGCGAGGGCGGCGTCCAGGATGTCGCCTCCGACGTTGTCGAAGTAGACGTCGATGCCGTCCGGCGCGTGCTCGCGCAGCGCCCTGCGCACATCCTCGGCCCGGTAGTCGACCGCCGCGTCGAAACCCAGCTCGTCGGTGAGCATGGCGCACTTGCGCGGTCCTCCGGCGATGCCCACGACCCGGCAGCCCTTCGCCTTGGCGATCTGCCCGGCGATGGTGCCCACCGCTCCCGCGGCTCCGGAGACCACCACGGTCTCGCCGTCCTCGAGCGCCCCGACGTCCAGCAGGCCGAAGTACGCCGTCATGCCGGGCATGCCGAGCGCGCCCAGGTACGTCGAGGGCGGGGCGAGCGCGGTGTCGATCCTCATCGCGCCCTTGCCGTCGGAGATCACGTGCTCCTGGACACCGAACGTGCCCACCACGTGGTCGCCGGGCCGGAAGTCGGGGTGGTTCGACGCGGTGACCTCGATGACCGACCCCGCCCGCATGACCTCGCCGATGCCGACGGGCGGCAGGTAGGAGGGGCGGTCGTCGAGCCAGCCCCGCATGGCGGGGTCCAGCGAGATGACGCGGGTGCGGCCCGCGAAGCGGCCCGGTCCGGGGTCCTCCACGGGCACCGAGCGGTGCTCCCAGTCCTCGGGCTTCACCTCTCCGGTGGGACGGGCCGCCAGGCGGATCTGGCGATTGGTCGCTGGCATGGGGCCTCCTGCTCGATCAAGACTCCCTGCACCGTACCGACCAGTAGGTACGAGGTCGATGTGATCTGCGACACCCTCGCTCCCGTCGGAGCGGCCCGGACCGTCAGCCGTCGGGCAGCCGGCCCACGAAGCCGCGTCTGATCAGCCGTCGTTCGGCCGCGGTGGTGCCGCCCCACACCCCCTCGGTCTCGCCGCTCCTGACTGCCCAGTCCCGGCACTGGGACATGACGGGGCAACCGAGGCAGACGGCCCGCGCCCGCGCCGTCTGCTGCCGCGCCAGGCCGCCGTCACCGATGGGGAAGAACAGTTCGGGATCCTCGCCGCGGCACGCGGCGGACTCACGCCAGCCCATGTCAGCGCAGCGCTGGACGGGGGCGGGACCGCGGCCGGGAAACCGCCCGGCTCGCGGGGAAGGGGAAGAAGTCGACAACGCTCACCGGAACCTCCGAGGAATCGGGGCGGCCCGCGGACGGGCAGCCCGCAGACCCCCGCGGCGCGCTGGTGCGCCGCAGAGCCCGGCAGGGGCGTTGATATCCAAATATAAAGGAATGTTCCGGTAGCGGTCATGCGCCGGAGCCGGCCCTCACCAGGCGGTGCAGGGCGAGCCGGGCCGGGCCCGCGTAGAGGACGAGCGCCGGCAGCGGCCCCTCCATGCGCAGCTCGGTGCCGGTCCGCCCGTCGGGCAGGACGACGACGACATGGTGCAGGCGCATCCGCACGGGACCGGCCTTCACCCGCCAGGTCCACCGCCGCCGTGCCTCGTGGACCTCCTCGACCGTGAAGGCGACCGGTGTTCCCGGCAACGGGAACACCTCACCCTCCATACCGGGTTCGATGCGGTCGCCGCGCACACGCACGGACCGGATCTGCGGCGACCAGACGGGCCACAGCTCCGGCCGTGCGTAGCGTTCCCACACCTCGTCGGCCGGGACCCGCCCGGTCGCCCGCAGGATCATCCGTGCCATGCCGATCACACCTCGTCACGGGGGAGCGGCCGGACGCGGCACGTGCCGGGGCGTTCCCCTCATCCGTCGGAGTAACTGAGTTCCCCCAGGGTCCAACCGCTCACCTCGCCGATGGCGACGCGGTACATGCCGCCGGTGTCGGGGAGGCCGTAGCTTCCCTGGAGGATGCGTGCGACGTGCAGGTGCAGGTGCGTGGGCCTGCCGCCGCCGTGCCGGCCGTCATCCCCGGACGACCCGAACAGTTCGGCGAACGGCTTCAGGCGCTCGGAGTCCCGCAGGACTTCGGCGACCCGCGCCTTCCAGACGGCCTCGGGCGCCAGCCTGCCGGTGATGACCGCGCCGGGGACCACCACGGTGAGGGGCATCTGATTGCTCCGCTCGGACTCCACCTTCTCGGCGATGGAGACGAGCAGGTCATCGTGGTTCGACATGCGGGCAGAGTAGCGCCCGCACCGGTGGTCAGTCGCCGGTGCGGGCGGTCCGGAGGCCCAGACCACCGAGCACCCGGGCGCCGGGCAGGCCTGCCAGGACCTCGCCGGGCACCAGCAGTTTGCCGCGGCGGCGGCCGGAACCCACGACCGCGTACGGGGTGTCGGCGACCGCCGCGTCCACCAGCAGGGGCCAGCCCGGGGGCAGGCCGATCGGGGTGATGCCGCCGTACTCCATGCCGGACTCGCCGACGGCCGTCTCCATAGGCGCGAACGATGCCTTGCGGGCGCCCAGTTCGCGCCGGACGGTGCGGTTGACGTCGGCGCGGGTGTGGGCGAGCACCACGCAGGCGGCCAGGGTGGTCTCCTGGCCGCGGCGGGCCGCGACGACCACGCAGTTGGCGGAGTGCTCGGGCGGAATGCCGTGGACCTCGCAGAAGCGGGCGGTGTCGGCGTCGTCCGGATCGCTGTCGACGTAGACGACCCCGTCGGCCGGCACGGGGCCGCGCAGCGCGGCGGCGACCGGCGGGGCCAGCAGGCCGAGCTTGTCGGTGACCGGCCAGGCGTCGGTGAAGTTCCCGATGGGGGCGCGCATGGCGTGCACAGTAGCGTGCCGCCCGGACGTCCACCGAGCGGGGCGGGCCCGGGTGCGGGGCGAGTTGCGCGGCGGGGGTCAGAACCAGTGGTTGCGGGCCACGTACAGCAGCAGCGCCAGGCCGTGCAGGGCGACGGCGAAGAGCAGCAGCAGGCGCAGGGTCCGGTTGCTCAAGGTGTACGCATCCCGTCGGTGCTTCCTGTCCGGTCGGTGGGCGGTGCCGGGAGCGGCGTGCGGCCGGCCGCCCCGTCCAGTGTGCCCGCTTCCGCCCCGGCCGTCCCCGGCCCAGGAGTCCCCAGGCCGGCCAGTGCCGCCAGCTGCCCGGGGGTGACACCCTCGGGCACCGGCACCGGTCGCGGGGTCCGCAGCGGGGGCAGCCAGCCCTCCCGCGGGTCCCAGCGCCGTACGATCCTGGCCGGCGCGCCCGCGACCACGGCGTGGTCGGGCACCTCACCGCGGACGACCGAACCGGCCGCCACCACCGTGTTCCGCCCCAGCCGCGCGCCCGGCAGCACCACCGCCCCCGTGCCCAGCCAGCTGCCCGCACCGATCTCCACCGGCGCCGAGCGCGGCCACTGCCCGCCGATCGGCTGGTGGGGGTCGTCATAGGAGTGGTTGGTGGAGGTGATGTAGACGTACGGGCCGCAGAAGACGTCGTTCCCGATCGTCACGCCCGCCCCGGCCCCGTCGGCGACCACATGGCTGCCCCGGCCCAGGACCACCCCGTCGCCCAGCCTCAGCACCGTGTCCGGTCCGAGGTCGAGGTCCGGCATCATCCCGGCGGTCAGCGTGACCTCGGCGCCGACGACACAGCACGCGCCCAGCTCGATCCACTCGGTGCCGAACAGCGTGCCCTGCGGGAAGGCCAGCCGGGTGCCCTCCCCGATACCGCGGAACGCGTACGGTCCGGGGCGCTCGGCCGAGACCGCGCCCGCCCGCTGCGCGTGGCGCCACAGCCCGTGCACGGCGCGGGAGGCCGCACGGGACAGCGGGGAGGAGAACATGTTCCTGTTCTTGCGCACCCGATCACGGTAGACGCCCGGACGGGCGTCGCACCGCCCGCCGTGCTGTGATTCCCGCCCCACCCATCCCTTACGGTGCCGTTGGAGAGGACGACCGGCACACGGCCGTGCGCGGCACGGCGGGCGGAAGCGGAAGAGGGCGCGGATGGAACAGCGGGCGATGGTCGCGGGCGTGGTGGGCAGGGAGCCCGAGGTCGATCCGGAGGCGTACGTCGCCCCGACGGCCGTGGTGGTCGGCCAGGTGTCGCTGGGGGCCGGCGCGAGCGTCTGGTACAACGCGGTGCTGCGCGGCGACTGCGACGCGATCACCGTCGGCACGGACAGCAACGTGCAGGACAACTGCACCGTCCACGCCGACCCGGGTTTCCCCGTCGTCGTGGGCGAGCGCGTCTCGGTGGGGCACAACGCGGTGCTGCACGGCTGCACGATCGGGGACGAGGTCCTGGTCGGGATGGGCGCGACGGTGCTCAACGGGGCCCGGGTGGGCGCCGGTTCGCTGGTGGCGGCCCACGCCCTGGTCCCGCAGGGCATGGAGGTCCCGCCCGGCTCCCTGGTCGCCGGGGTGCCCGCCCGCGTCAGGCGGGAGCTGACCGAGGAGGAGCGCGAGGGCGTCCGCGTCAACGCCGCGGCCTACCGGGGACTGGCCGGCGCGCACCGGGAGACGCTGGTCGTCCTGGAGGGAGGCGCGGGCTGAGACCGAGGTCACAGCAGACACCCGGTACGCGGTTCCCCCCGCGCGCCGGGGGGTCCGCGTCCCGGGTTCGTACCGAAGCGGGGGCGGGCGTGGTCCGGCCGCGGGGGCCGTCCTAGTGTTCTCGCCATGTGGCCAGGACAGCAGCCGCCCGGGGGCGAGCAGAACCCGCGGGACCCGCACCATCAGCAGCCCAACCCGTACCAAACGCCGGGGTACCAGGCTCCGAACCCCTACCGGACGCCGGGATACCAGGCACCCAACCCCTACCAGGGCCCGGGCCACCAGGGGCAGCCCGCAGGCCAGTGGGGGCGGCCGGGCGGACCCGGCGCACCGCGGCCGCCGCAGGGCGGCGGGAAGAGCCGGAACGCGGCGATCGCCATCGTCGCGGCCGTCGCGGTGATCGCCGCGGCCGTGGTGACGGGTGTCCTCGTCCTCTCCGACGACGACGAGAGGAAGAAGGCCGCGGGCCCCGGCAGCAGCGTCTCCCCGAGCCCCGGGCCCTCCACCGCCGAACCGAGTGAGGACGCCGGCACCGAGCGGGACGACCCCACCAACCCGCGGGACGGCGTCGCCCCGGAGAAGCCCGACCCGGTGGTCCCCGGCTGGAAGGTCGTCACCAACGCCAGGCACCACAACGCCTTCGACGTGCCCGCCGACTGGGATATCGACTCGGAGACGATGATCATCGGTTACGGGGAGAAGAAGGAGGAGGGTGACCCCTTCGCCATGCCGCAGGTCGCCTTCAGCGCACCGGCCTACCATGAGAAGGGGTGGTGCGAGGTCGGCGGCGACAAGTACACACGCGCCACAGTCGGCAGCAAGGGCGGCCAGGGTTCCCGCAACACCGCCGAGGGCGCCGAGAAGGCCGCGGAGAGCTTCGCCTACTTCGCGTACGGCGAGCAGAAGGACACCGTCGAGCTGACGAAGGCGGAGAAGTTCTCCAACGAGCACGGCATCACCGGGCACATCGCGAGCGCCACGGCCACCGGTGTCAAGAAGGAGAACAAGTGCGACTCCGACGGCAGGGTCGTGACCGTCTCCTGGATCGACGGCGGCAACGACCTGCGCATCTGGCTCCTGATCACCGACGCCGGGGTCGATGACGAGGTACCCCGGGCCACCATCGACAAGATGACCGGCAGCCTGCGTCCGTACGCGGAGAAGGACTGAGCGGCAAGGGGCCCGCAGGGAGCGGTGCGGCGCGGCGGCCGTCCCGCGCCGCCCGGGCGGGCCGCAACTACACGCTGCTGACGGCCGCCGCCGTGATCACCGGGCTGGGTAACTCCGGTGCGCTGATCGCGGCGGCGTTCGCCGTGCTCGCCTCGGGCGGCGACGGCACCGACGTGGGCCTGGTCGCCGCCGCCCGCACCGTCCCCCTGGTCCTGTTCCTGCTCGTCGGCGGCGCCGTCGCCGACCGGTTGCCGCGCCACCGGGTGATGGTGGCGGCCAACGCGCTCAACTGCGTCTCCCAGGGCGTCTTCGCCGCGCTGGTGATCACCGGAAGCGCCGAACTGTGGCAGATGGCGCTGCTGTCCGCGCTGGGCGGCACCGGCCATGCCTTCTTCGCCCCGGCCGCCGAGGGGATGGTGCTCGCCAGCGTCCGCGGTGAGCAGGCCGGGCGCGCCTTCGCCGTCTTCCGGATGGGGGTCAACGGCGCGTCCATCGGAGGCGCGGCGCTCGGCGGCGCGCTGATCGCCGCGGTCGGCCCCGGCTGGGTGCTGGCGGTCGACGCCGCCGCCTTCGCCGCCGCGGGAGCGCTGCGCGTCTTTCTCGATCTGCGCGGAATGCCCGAGCGCGCGCCGGGCGGCGGTCTGCTGGGCGATCTGCGCGAGGGCTGGCGGGAGGTGGTGGGGCGTCCGTGGCTGTGGGCGGTCATCCTGCAGTTCGCGGTGGTCAACGCGGTGGTCGCGGCGGCCGAGGCGGTCTACGGGCCGCAGGTCGCCGAGGAGCACCTGGGCGGCGCCCGGCCGTGGGGGCTCGCGCTGGCCGCCTTCGGCGCGGGCACGGTGTGCGGCGGGGTGCTGATGACCCGCTGGCGGCCGCGCCGCATCCTGTTCGCCGGCACCCTGTGCGTCTTCCCCCTGGCGCTGCCCTCGGCGGCGCTGGCGGTGCCCCTGCCCGCGGCGGGTCTGGCCGCGGTGATGTTCACGACCGGGGTGGCCCTCGAGGTGTTCGGGGTCTCCTGGATGACGGCGCTGCACCAGGAGGTGCCCGAGGAGAAGTTCTCCCGGGTCTCGGCCTACGACTGGCTGGGGTCGATAGCCCTGGTGCCCCTGGCCACGGCCGCGGCCGGCCCCGTCGAGTCGCTGGTGGGCCGGCCGGCGGCGCTGTGGGGCTGCTCGGTGCTGGTGGCGGCGCTGACGGCCGCGGTGCTGTGCGTGCCGCAGGTGCGCGACCTGACCCGGCGGGACAAGGGGGCCGCGGCCGGCGGTCAGCCGACGGTGAAGGAGCCCTCCGGTGGCCTGGGCGAGGGCGCCGCCCTGCTCTCCTGAACCGGGTGCGCGTCCCCGGCCAGCCGCTCCAGCGCGACCCCGTGCACCACCCGGGCCGGGAACGGGTCGCCCGCCGCCAGCCGTGCCAGCCGCTCCACGGGCAGCCCGGCGCGGGAGGCGGCCAGCACGGTGTTGCCGAACCGGCGGCCGCGCAGCACGGCGGGCTCGGCGATCAGGCACACCCGGCCGGGGTCCTCGCCGAAGACGGTCCGGAGGCCGGCCAGCTGGGAGCGGAGGAAGCCGAAGGGCGCGGTGTCGGCGAGGTTGGCGACGTAGACGCCGTCCGGCCGCAGGACTCCGGCCGCGGCCCGGGCGTACGCCAGGGTGGTCAGATGGGCCGGGACGCGGGAGCCCGCGAAGACGTCGGCGACCAGTATGTCCAGCGACTGCGGCGGCCTGTCCCGCAGTGCGGTGAGGGCGTCCTCGGCCCGTACCTCGATGCCGCCGCCGGGTGGCAGCGGCAGGTGCTCGGCGACCAGGCCGAGCAGCGCCCGGTCGGCTTCCACGACCTCCTGGCGGGAGCCGGGGCGGGCGGCGGCGAGGTAGCGCGGCAGGGTCATGGCCCCACCGCCCAGGTGGAGGGCGCTCAGCGGCGCGCCCGGGGCGGCGGCGCAGTCCAGGACGTGGGCGATCCGGCGCACTTACTCAAACTCCGGGAGCGCCGGATCGCCGAGGTCCACGTACGACTGGGGTGCGTCGTCGACGGTGAGCAGCCAGGCGCGCGGCCGGTCCGTGTCCGGCAGCAGCCGGGCGGTGCCCTGGTCCACGGCCCGGCGCACGGGTACCGGCTCGCCCGCCGCCCGCTCGCCCATCGACCCGTCCGTCTCGTCCATCGCCCCATTGTCCCGGTGCCCCGGCCGCGGGAGTCGGCGGGAGTCGGCGGGCGGGACACCGCCGGGGCACCGGCCGGTCGCGGACCTCACAGTGGGCAGACCGGGACGTATGTCACCCGCGTCGGTTACGCTCGCCCGGTGCCCGTCCCCGCTCCCCGGCCCGTCGGAGCCGCCGCCCGGTGCTCCGCGGTGCTGTTCTCCCCCTGGTCCCGTCTGTCCCTGCTCGCCGTACTGCTGGCCGCCGCCGCCACGACGGTGGCCCTCCACGAGCCCCAGCAGCTGCTCGCCCGGGGGTGGCGTCCTCCTCTGACCGGAGCCGGCGCGCTGCTGCTGTTCGCCCTCGCGTACGGTGCGGGCACCGCGGCCCTCGTGCCCAGACCGGTGCTGAACCTGGCTTCGGGCGCCCTCTTCGGCGCGGCCCTGGGCACCGCCGCGGCGGTGGCCGGGACGGTGCTGGGCGCCGGGCTGGCCTTCGGACTGGGCCGGCTGCTGGGGCAGGACGCCCTGCGCCCGCTGCTGCGCGGACGCTGGCTGGCCGCCGGGGACCGGCAGCTCAGCCGTCGCGGCTTCCGCTCGATGCTGCTGCTGCGGGTGCTGCCGGGGATCCCGTTCGCCGTCTCCAACTACGGCGCCTCCGTCAGCCGGATGCGCTGGCCGGCCTTCCTGTCGGCCACCGCGCTGGGCTGTGTGCCCAACACCGCAGCGTACGCCGTGGCGGGCAGCCGGGCCGCCGAGCCGACCTCGCCCGCCTTCCTGGTCGCGTCCGCCTTCATCGCCGTCCCCGGGCTGGCCGCGGCGGCCGTCGCCTGGCGCAGGCG
>NZ_JBXUOY010000164.1:0-12183 GCF_057196705.1 Streptomyces sp. ATLC9
CCGTAGAGTGATGAAGCGGGGCAGCGCTGGCGGGGCGCGCCGCCCCCCCCCCCCCCCCCCCCCCCCACCGGGTGACGCTACTGGGGGCGCTGCCCCTCGGAGGCGAAAATCAGCGGCATCGCATGCCACGCCACCGACCGGACCGCGTCGCGCAGCGGGAACGGCTCGTCCCACTTCACGCGGCCCATGGCCTTACCCGCCAGCAAGGTCACCGCGAGGGCTTGGGCGAGAGCGCCGGCCGCCAGGCCCTGGACCGGCATCTCGGTGTCGGCCGGGTCGCCGGCCAGGCTCTCGTACAGGCTCTGCGCGGTGGTCGGGAGCTGCATGAGGGTGAGCGTCGAACCGAAGTCGATCCCGTGGCTCTGGGCGACCTCGGCGATGACCCCTTGGGCGTCGAGGTGTTCGGTGGTGTCGATCAGGGGGGCGGTGCCCCGCTCGCGCGTCGGGTGGCCCTTCCATGCTTCCCCGACGGCGTTGATACCGGGGTAGCGGACGGCTGCGGCCTGCCGCATGACATACAGGTCGTCGTCGGAGTGCCAGGCGACGCCGGCGGCGTCCCGGCGCCCTTGGACGAGGATGCCGTCCACGAACTTCAGCACCGGCTGGACGTCGTGGACGCCTTCGGCCACGGCGGTACGGAACCCGAAGTGCACGGTGTCGGGTAACACCTGGACCGGCAGGGTGCGCTTGACCGGCAGGAACACCGCCGCGGCGGCCGCCGGTACGGTTTCGGTCCCGTCGTCGGCCCACTGCATGGCCATGCCGGTCAGCAGCCGCACCGGCCGGTCCACCGGCCGCCCCACCGCCCCGTAGGGAGTGTCGGGCCAGCTCAGGTTGCTGAGGGTCCGCATGCTCAGACTCCCGTGTGGGCAGCCGTGCGGATCGAGTGCCCCAGGTACTTCGCGAAGTGGTTCTCCTTGAAGCGGTACCGGCCCCAAATCTCGCTGATCGGCTCCTCCAGGATGTTCCCCAGGGGCTCCCACAGGTCCGGGGCGTCGTACACCGGCCAGGCCCGCGCGATCCCGTTCGGCTCGACCACGATCATGTGGCCCTCGTTGGCCGGGGTCCACGTCGTCATCCGCAGTGCGGGCCGCCACCCGTGGACGGTCCGCAGCTCCGACAGGCGATCGAACGTCTCGGCGGCCTCCTGGTCGGTGATGAACTCGTTCTCCTCCAGCTTCAGGGCGTTGCCCTTCCGCAACGGCATGATCAGCTTGACCTTGCCCGCGTCGAGCACGTCGGCGATCTGGCAGGTGAACGGCAGCGCGGCCAGGGTGGAGCGGTAGACCACAGCCGACAGCGACAGCGGAATCCCGGCGTCCTGGAGCGCGCGGACCCCGGCCATCACCTCGTCGTAGTCGCCGCGGACCCGGTTGGTGGTGGCGCGCGGGCCCTCCAGCCCGATGTTGGCGAACGCGATCTTCCCCGCGATGTTCCTCGCGTGGTCCAGGCCGTGAGTGGCGTTGGTGGGCACCGCCAGGATGAAGTCCTGGTGATACATGTCCACGATCTCGCTGAAGTCGCGGCGCATCAGCGGCTCACCGCCGGAGAGGAACACCCGGCCGACACCGGCCAGGTTCCTGCGCATGGTGTCGAGCTGCTCCAGCGAGGGGTCGGGGAGCTGGAGGGTCTCCGAGCAGAACGAGCAGTCGAAGTTGCACCGCTTGGTGGCCTGAAGAACCACCGACAGCGGCACGGTCGCGGCCTGCGCGGCTGCGGCGACATCGAGGTCGGTGGCGGCGGTGAAGTGGTGGCCGGCGTTGGCGAAGCCGACGCCGCCGCCCAGGGGCCGTAAGGGCTGCGGCGGCACGGTGGGCATACCGAGTTCAGTCATCTGCATCCTCCAGGTAGATCCGGTACAGGGGTAGGTGGTGCCGTCCGGCGGGCCGGTGCCATGCCCTGCGGCTGGGGGCCGCAGCGCCGCTTACCCGGCCCGTGCGGACGCTGTGGGGCCGCCCCCCGGGGGTGTGTGAATCCCGCGGGCCCGGGGGGCGGCGGTCTGTGGGCTCACGCAGGGCGGCGCGAGCCGGTGAGGTAGCCGGGCGCGCGTCTCACAGGCCGGCGGTAGTGCGGGCGGGGGTGGCGATGTGGTCGCGGAGGCTGCCGGCGAGCTTGGCCATCTCGTAGCCGACCTGGCCGTGGTCGGCTTCCCGGTCGGCGGTGACCAGCAGGCGGCTGCCTTCCACGCCCGCGCACACCAGCAGCGCGACGGCGCCGAGGTCGATCACCACCACGTTCAGGGACAGTTCCTCGGCCACGTTGGGCGCCAGGAGCCGCGCGGCGCCGTCGGCCATCGCGGACAGGCCGGAGGCCAGGGCCGCCAGACGGTCGGCGGTGTCCTTGTCGAGGCCGAACCACGACTTCGCCAGGCCGTCGGACGACAGCAGAATCGCGCCGCGGGTGTGGGGGACGCGCTCCACGAGGCCCTGGAGGGCCCAGTCGAAGCCGTCCAAGGGAAAGGCTGCGGGGGTGGTGAGCATGCTTGGTGTTCTCCTGGTGATGGGGGGCGAGATGGCCTGGTGCCTGCCCCCGGCTGCGGGCCGCAGGGGATGGGATCTTCCGTTGCCGGGGGCAGGAGTCATGCGGCGGCCGCGAGAGGGCCGGCCGGGCGGTGCGGGGCGATGACCTGCCCATCGGGCAGCAGTACGCCGGTGTCCTCGAACAGCAGGGCGCCGTCAGACCGCAGCGACCAGCCCTGTTCGGGGTGGTGAGCGATGAGGTGGGCGGCCTCCCGGCCGGGGGAGGTGGCGGGCGGGCACGGGGGCGTGTGCCGGCACACAGGCGGTCATCCCCTTTCAGGCGGGGTCGGTGAGTTCGGCGAGGTTCACGGGGGTGCAGCCGTGCAGGGCCACGACCTGCCGGTAGGCGAGGGTCCAGGCGAGTGCGGGGGCGTCGTAGGAGACGTCCACCAGCCCCTCGGAGGGGAGAGGCCGGACGAAGTAGGGGTGGTGGACGATGCCGGCCACGCCCCACGGGACGGCGTCGCGCACCCACGCGGCGACGTGCCCTCTGGTCAGGTGGGGCACTCGCGTACGGCGATGTGGGCGCAGGGCATGCACACCGGCGGTGACGTGGTCCGCTCGCCTTCGAGGATCGGCCGGCCCGCGTCCTTGACCAGGAACAGGAACCGCTCGCCGATCGCGCCGGTCACCGTGGTCCTGCCACAGACCTGGCACAGCAGGTCGCTCATCGCGCGGCGCTGCACGTGGACCGTCTCGTACTTGGGTTCGCCTTTTCTCCGGCCGAGGGACTGCCGGGCCCACAGCGGTGCCGCGCCAGTCGTGGGCGTAGGAGGTGAGGTCTTCGCCGGGAAAGCTGAGGCGGCCGCCACCGAAGGCGACCCGGACGGGCCGGGGGTGGACCATCGGCTCGCCGGACCAGGCGGCGATGTAGGGCACCACGCTCATCCGCTCGGCGAGGCGCGCGGGGCGGTCTCCCACGGGTGCCGTGCGGGCTCCGCTCACCGGGCGGCCTCCTTCGTCGCGGCGCGGGCGGCGGTGTAGGCGTTGCGCAGGGCGGGTCCGGCGGTGAGCGCCTCGGTGGTGGGTTGCACGATCCAGGACCGGCCGTCCAGGTGGCGGGGTTCGGTGTAGTCCGGGTGCGGCAGCGGCACGAGCGTGTGGTCGGGCAGGCGGGCGCTGCCGGGGGCGTTCCAGCCGTCCGCCGAGCCGGGCGCGAGGAGGAAGTCCACCCCGAGCGGGGTGGCCAGGACCGGCCCGAGCGGTGCGCGGGCCGTGCGCAGTCGCCGCACCGTCGCGTGTGCGGTGCCGGTGGGCAGGCGGACCACGTCCCAGGCGGGCCCGGTCGGCGCCTCGCCCAGTGCCCCGTGTCCCCAGGCGCGCAGCACGTCCGGGACGCGGCCGGTGGGCCGCAGCCAGCCCAGTTCCAGGGGGCCGAGGACCAGGTCCGACAGGTCCGCGGCGGGGTGCGTCAGGGTCGGGTTCACGGGTGGTGGTGCCTTTCGATCAGGTGGTACGGGGAGGAGGGGCCCCGGGGGGGGGGGGGGCGGGGGGGGAGGGCCCGGGCCCCCCCCAGGCGGGGCGGCCCCGGCCCTTTTCCGCAGGGCCCGGGTCCCCTCCCCTCGCCGGGAGGGGACCCGGGCCCTTGCGGTCATCCGGCCCCGGACGGCTCAGGGCCGGATGACGGCCCACACGATGTGGCCCAGGCCGAGTCCCGCGGACTCCACCCCCCAGGCCTGTGTGAGCGATTCGATCAGCTGTAGTCCCCGGCCGCGCTCCTCGTCGGCCCGGGGGAAGCACAGGACCGGGGTGCTGGCGTAGCTGCCCTGGTCGCGCACCTCGATGCGTATCTGGTTGTCGGCGACGTACAGCAGGCAGCCGATGCGGTCACTGTCCGTGTGCAGTACGGCGTTGGTGAACAGCTCGGAGACCACCAGCCGTGCCGTGCGGCAGACCTCCGGGGTGAAGCCCCACTGGAGCAGGCGCTCGAAGGCGCGATCGCGGGCGTCGGCGACGGAGAAGGGCTGGGCCGGCAGCTCGAATGTCTCCTGGCGCAGGTCGGGGCATACACCGACCGGTCCCGGGAGCGTCATCGTGCCTGGGGAGAGCGCCACGGCCACCCGCCTTTCCGTGCTTCCGCCTGTGGGGACTCTCACTATCCTCGCTGCGGTAGGCAGAAGGCAAGAGGCGTCTTGCAAATTGCAGAATATTCAAGGCAGGCTGCGTACGTCATGGACGGTGTGTCAGACTCTCTGTCTGACCAGGGGTTTCGAGGGAGGGAACGTGGCGACCGTCGGGCGGATCGTGCTCGGCCTGCGACTCCGTGACCTGCGGGAAAAGGCCGGGTGCTCCTTCGAGGAGGCCGCCGCCGCGCTCAGCGTCAACGCCGCGACGGTACGGCGGATGGAGAAGGCCGAAGTCGGCTTGAAACCGCTGTTCGTGGAGAAGTTGCTGGAGACCTACGGCGTCGAACGGCAGGAGATCGACTCCTTCCTGGCGCTCGTGGAGGAATCACGCAGACCGGGATGGTGGCACCGCTTCCGTGACGTACTGCCCGACTGGTTCGGCCTGTACGTCAGCCTGGAGGGAGCCGCCTCCGTCATCCGCGGCTACGAGCCCCACTGCGTCCCCGGCCTGCTCCAGACCGAGGACTACGCCCGTGCCCTGCTGCGCACCGGCTTCCCCAGCGCGCCCGAGGACGAACTCGAGCGCCGGGTGGCGCTGCGCATGGGACGGCAGCGGCTCCTGGACGGTCCCGGCGCCCCGCGACTGTGGGTCGTGATTGACGAAACGGTCCTTCACCGGCCCGTCGGGGGGCGTGAGGTCATGCGGGCGCAGATCGACCGGCTTCTGGAGGCGACGGGAACGCCGAACGTCACCCTCCAGGTCCTGACGTTCGGGGCGGGCCCGCACCCGGGCATGTTCGGCCCCTTCCAGCTGTTCCGCTTCGACATACCGGAACTGCCGGACATCGTCTACGCCGAGAGCCTCACAGGGGCCGTCTATCTGGACGAGCGCCCCGACACGGCCGCCTACCTGGAGGTCCTGGACCGCATGGGCGCGCAGGCCGTATCAGTACGACACACCGAGGAGCTCCTCGGTGACATTCGCAAGGAGTTCTGACCGATGGGTCACATTTACAACGGGATGCCGGCCAGGGAACTCGGGAGCGAGGGCTGGCACAAGCCGTGGAGCGGCACCAACGGCGGCAACTGCGTGGAAGCGATGAAGCTCGGCGACGGACGGGTGGCCCTGCGGCAGTCCAGTGACCCCGACGGCCCCGCGCTGATCTACACCTACCAGGAGATCGAGTCGTTCATCCGGGGCGCCAAGCTCGGGGAAGCCGACTTCCTGCTCGCCTGACCGCACCACCACCGACCACCACCACCCCCCACGGGAGACCAGATGACCGCCCAGGGCTTCTCCGCCGACGACATCGACACCAGCAGGCCGCACTCGGCGCGCATGTACGACTACTTCCTCGGAGGGAAGACCAACTACGAGGCCGACATCCAGGGCGCCGAGGCGGTCATCTCCTTCTGGCCGGGGGTGCGCACCGGAGCCCGCGTCAACCGCGCCTTCATGCACCGGACGTCCCGGTGGCTGGTCCGTGAGGCGGGCATCCGGCAGTTCCTCGACGTCGGCACCGGCATACCCACCGAGCCCAACCTCCACCAGGTCGTCCAGGCCATCGCGCCCGAGGCCCGGGTCGTCTACGCCGACAACGACCCCATCGTGCTGCGCTACGCGCAGGCGCTGCTGCGCAGCACCCCGGAGGGCCGTACCGCCTACCTGCACGCGGAGGCGACCGACCCCGACTCGATCCTGAACCACCCCGAACTCCGCGAGGTCCTGGACCTGAGCCGGCCGGTCGGACTCTCCCTCAACGCGCTGCTCCACTACATCGGCGACGAGAGCAGGCCGCACGAGATCGTCGCACGGCTGGTGGAGGCGATACCGTCGGGCAGCTACCTCACCCTCACCCACTGCACCCCCGATCTCGACCCCGAGACCTGGGAGCGTCTGAACAGCCTCTCCATGTCCGGTTCCGCGGCCTCGGCCAAGGCCCGTACACGCGAGGAGATCCTGCGGTTCTTCGACGGGCTGGAGTTCGTCGAGCCCGGCCTGACCGTGCCGCACCGCTGGCGGCCGGAGCCGGACCAGCCGCTCGCGGACGTCTCCGACGCGGAGGTGTCCCTCTACGCGGCCGTCGCCCGCAAGCCCTGACGGGGGCGGCGAGGGCTGACGCGCATGTGGTCGTCCCCGGGTGCGGTCCCGGGGGCGACCGCACCTTGAGGGGCGTACGTCAGGAGGTCCGCGCCGTCGGCAGCGGCCCGCGCCGCACCAGGAAGGCCGCCAGGACGCCCGCGCCGAAGAGGGCCAGCACCGAGACCGCCGCCCCCAGCCACGTCGCCCCGAACCACTGCCCGCCCACGTAGCCGGCGCCGACGCCGTACCCGGCCCAGGCCAGGCCCGCCAGGGCCGACCACGGCAGGAACTCCCCGGTGCGCCGCTGCTCCACGCCGGCGACCAGGCTCATCACCGATCGCCCGCCCGGGGCGAACCGTGCGAGCACGACCAGGGGGCCTCCCCCGCGCTCCAGCGCGTGACCGAGCCGCTCCCGGGCGCGGGCCAGCCGCCGCGAGCGGGCGACGGCCCGGGTGAAGCGGTCACTGCCGTGCCGGGCCAGCCGGTACACCGCCAGGTCGCCCAGGACGGACGCCGCGGCCGCGCACAACACCAGCGCGCACACCGTCGGAAGCGGGGCGTTCGGAGCCGGTGCGGCGACCGCGGCCGTGCCGGCCGCCGTGCCCGCGCCGGCCGCACCCGCCGCGGTGGCCGCGGCCGCGATCACGATGACGCCGCTGGGCAGGAAGGGGAGGAACACGTCGAGCAGCACCGACAGCGCTATGAGTACGTAGATCCAGGGGGCGTAGACCAACTCCCCCAGCGTTTCCTGCACATTCACCCCCCGGTGGGGCCCCTGCCGCGGGGCGGTGTACCGCCGATCAGCGTACGCCCGCGTCACCCGTGAGGATCGGCTGGGGTGCCGCGGCACGTCATCTCCCCGCCGTCCGGCCGGAGTCGGCGGAGCATGGGCGGCCGTACGGAACGACACGGCGAACCGAGCAGGAGGGGCCGACATGCTCAAGGGCAGGAAACCGGTGGACAGGACGGCGAACGGGACGGCGGGCGGGGCCGCCCGCAGGACGGTCGCCGCGGCGGTCGTCACGGCCGTGGCGGCGGCACTGCCGGCCGTCGCGGGAGCTGCCGAACCCGTCGAGACGGCGGAGGTCCTCGGCGTCGTCGAGTCGGTCGCCGACATCGGCATCGGCGGTTTCGGGCTCGGAGGCAGGCACCGGGTGGCATGGGCGGGCGCGGAGTTCGCCCCGCCGGGGAAGTCCGCCGTGCCCGCCGCGGTGACCTACGACCGGGCCCTCGTTCCCGTCGGGGCCGGGGTCTCGGTGGCCCGCTACGACAGCCGCCGGGGCATGACCGTCGAACTGGGCGTGCGAGGGCTGCCGGAGGGCCGCGGCTACGGGGCGCACGTGCACACCGAGCCGTGCGGTGTCCGGCCCGGGGGCTCCGGCCCGCGCTACCGGAACGTCCCCGCCCCGAGTGGTTCGTCCGCCGGCCCGCGCCACGCCAACCCCGAGAACGAGGTCTGGCTGGACTTCACCACCGACGAGCACGGCGAGGGCAGGGCGCTGTCCAGCCACATGTGGCGTTTCCGCGCGGGCGAGGCGCGGTCCGTGGTGCTCTACGAGCACCGCACGGCGCACGAGCCCGGACGCGCCGGCGACGCGGGCAGGCCGGTGGCCTGTGTCACCGCGGTGCTCGCCCCGGAGCCGGGGAGGTAGGGGCGGCGGATCCGGACGCGGCCCGGCCCGGGCGGTCGGCCGGGCGCCGCCGTCCTGCCGGCACCGGTTCCGGGCGTGGGCGCCGAGGCCGGTCAGCAGCCGGTCAGCAGCCGCTCAGCACGCTGGTGAGCCTGCTCTTCTCGGCGGAGTCCACGGACAGGCCGTAGCTGTGCTTCACCCAGACCCACATCCGGGCGTAGGTGCAGTGGTAGGCGGAGCGCGGTGGCATCCACTCCGCCGGGTCCTTGTCGCCCTTGGACTGGTTGACGTTGTCGGTCACGGCGATGAGCTGCGCGATGGACAGGTCGTTGGCGAACGACTGCCGCCTGGAGGTGCTCCAGGAGTTCGCGCCCGAGCGCCACGCCTCGGCCAGCGGTACGACGTGGTCGATGTCCACGTCGGAGGCGGCGTACCAGGTGGCGCCGTCGTAGGGCGAGTACCAGCGGCCGCTGGTGGCCGCGCAGCTGCTGTCCCGCACCACGCCCGTGCCGTCGCGCTCGAGGACGACCTCACGGGTGTTGCAGGTACCGCTCTGGGTGATCCAGTGCGGGAACCTGTCGCGGCTGTAGCCGTCCGAGGAGCCCTCGGCGCGCACCGTCAGGGAGGCGAGGTAGGAGCGCGCGGTGGACGCGCTCGGCGGGGTGGGGGGCGCGGCCTGGGCGGTGGGGGTGCTCAGGAACAGCAGGCCGGCGCAGAGGGCGATGAGCGCGCCGAGGGTAGTGGATTGACGCGCGTAGCAGCCGCGCCGCGAAGCGGGCAGGCGCATGCCGTGCATACGAACTCCCTGAGAATGGGGGGAAGTTGATTGGAGCGAACGCCGTCAGAGTGATGCCGAAAGGTTTCCTCCCGGCGGGCGCTGGGTGACAGGATGGCGACATGGGCACGTCAAATCAAGACCGCCGCCCGGACTGATCGGCGCGCTCGCGGTGCGGGGCCGCGTGCGGCTCCGGTGTTCCGCGCCGGAGCCGCCGGCCGTGGCCGGCGCGGGGGCGCGCGGAGGCATCACGTACGCTGGTCGGTGTCTGAAGGGGAGTAGCTCTTCGCCGGACCGTCGACATACTGGCCGCGCCGTACCCGTACGGCCGGCCCGGCGCCCGGAGCCGGTGCCCGCGCACCGTGCCGGCGAGACCTTCGGCCGCAGTGTCCACGGCTTCACACGAGCCGCCCATGACGCTGCCGTGCCGGAGCGTGCTCGCCCCCGTGGGCCTCTCGGCAGGGCGGCCCGACCGATGAGGGGTCCTTCCCGCATGTTCAGCATCACCGCCGCCGCAGTGACCTTCGGCGTCGTCTTCCTCGCCGAACTGCCCGACAAGACGGCACTCGCCGGGCTTGTGCTCGGCACCCGTTACCGGGCCTCGTACGTCTTCGCCGGAGTCGCGGCGGCCTTCGCGCTGCACGTCGCGCTGGCCGTCGCCGCGGGCAGCGTGCTGACCCTGCTGCCGCGGCAACCGGTGCAGGGGATCACCGGTGCGCTGTTCCTGGGGGGCGCGCTGATGCTGCTGCTGAGGAAGGACGACGGCGACGAGGAGATCCGCAAGCCCTCCGACCAGTCCTTCTGGAAGGTGGCGGGCAGTGGCTTCACGCTGATCCTGATCGCCGAGTTCGGCGACCTCACCCAGATCATGACGGCCAACCTCGCCGCCCGCTACGACAATCCGCTCTCGGTCGCCCTCGGCGCGGTGATCGCCCTGTGGTCGGTCGCGGCCATCGGCATCCTGGGCGGGCGCGCGCTGATGCGCCGCGTGCCCCTGCGCCTGATCTCCCGGATCGCGGCGTGCGTGATGCTGGTGCTGGCCGCCCTCAGCTTCTACGAGGCGCTCACCGGCTGACCGGCCGGGGCGGCGGGAGTGATCACGCCCCCCACCCGGAACCGGCGGGGAGGAAGGTTCCGGACGGGGGGCGTGCGTCTGGGGGGAGGGGCGGTGCGGGCTCAGCCGGGCCCGGGGGCCAGGTGCAGGCGCAGCCCGCCGCCGGGCAGGGGCTCCACGCGCACCCCCTCCAGCGTCGGCACGTGGGCGGCCGGGCCGAAGGCCGCCGCCCGGGGCCCGACGCCGACCACCCGCATACCGGCCGCGCGGCCCGCCGCGACACCGGCCCCGGAGTCCTCGAGGACCACGCAGTCCTTTGGCGCGAAGCCCAGTTCGGCCGCGGCCTTCAAGAAGCCCTCCGGGTGCGGCTTGCTGGCGCCGACCGACTCCGCGGTGACCCGCACCGACGGCATCCGCAGGCCCGCCGCGTTCATGCGGGCGGTGGCCAGGGGGACGCTGGCCGAGGTCACCAGCGCGTGGGGGAGGTCCTCGATCGCGGCGAGGAAGGCGGGAGCGCCCGGGACCGGTACCACGCCCTCGGTGTCGGCGGTCTCCCGCTCCAGCAGGCGCCGGTTCTCGGCGTGGTTGGTCTCCATCGGGCGGTCGGGCAGCAGCTCGGCCATCGTGGCGTAGCCCTGCCGGCCGTGCACCACCTTCATGACCTCGTCCCCGTCCAGTCCGTGCCCGGCGGCCCAGTCGCGCCAGACGCGCTCCACGGCGGCGTCGGAGTCGACCAGGGTGCCGTCCATGTCCAGCAGTAGCGCGCGTGCCGTCAGCGCCGCGGCGGGCGCGCCCACGGCGTGCCGGGCGTCCTGACCGTCCTGGGTTTCCGTGGCGTCCGGGGTGTCCGAGGGCATGGCGGGTGGCTCCAACGGCTGGAAGGCGGGACAAGTGGCCCGCCCGCCGGGTCAGGGGCCCCCGTCGTCAGGAACGGGGAACGGGCGGAGCCACTTTGTTCCTCTACGATACAAAGCATTCCGCGTTCGCGCCACTCCGCCGGTCCACCGGCTTCAGTTCCGCTGCGTGGCTCCCTCCAGCGCGCGCCGGGTGTGCGGCCCGTAGACCCCCTCCGGGTCGCCCCGCACCCCGTACCAGACCTGGAACCCGGCCACCCCCTCGGTGACCTCGCGGTCGTACACGCCGTCCACGCCGTGCCTGCGGCTGTCGTAGGTGCCCACCGCGGACAGCCGGTACTGGAGCTCGAAGACCTCAGGACCCGAGTCGCCCTCGCGCAGCGTGCGCGGCGGGCCGCCCCCGTCGTCGTACCTGTCGCCGTCCTGGCCGCCTCCGTCCGGAGTGTCGGGGGCGGAGGGTTCCGGGGAACTGCTCGCGGACGCCTCGGCGCTGCGGGAGGGGGTGGGGGAGGAGGGGGTACGGCTCCGCGAGGGGCTCGCGGGGACGGAGGGAGTGGGGGAGGAGGACGCCGTGGCCGATGGAGAGACCGAGGGGGACGCGGAGTCCTCGGGGCCGGGGCCGGCCGACTCCTCTCCCCCGTCGCCGGTGGGCACCACCGCGGTCGGGGCCCCGCCGCGGTCGCCGAACCGGGCCTCGTCGAAGGTGTCGTCCCCCCGGGTGAGCAGCCCGGCCACGAGTATGCCGGAGCCCAGCACGGCCACCGCGGTGCCGCCCACGGCCAGTGCCATGCCGCGCCCGACGCGGCGGTGCGGGGCCGGGCGGCCCCCGGTCACCGTAGGCAGGGGCGCGGTGTCGTCGTCCGCCGGCCGGGCTCCCTCGGGGAACATCGCCAGGTCGGCCGGGTCCGGCCCCCGGTCCGGGTGTGTCACCGGCCGCGGCAGCACTTCGACCCCGGCGCACCGGCAGCCCGCCCGGCCGGAGTCGTCCGCTGGTCTGTGGCATACGGGGCAGATGGGTGTATCCGCCACTGTGGGCTCCCCTCCCTCAGAAGTGCCACAGAGGCTACTGGATGCCCCCGCTCCTCTTTACCCGCCGGTCACTTCTGTGCGCCCCGGCCCCGCCCGGCACGATTCCGGAGGCCCCGGTCCCCGGGCGGCCGCCCGCCGCGGCCGGCGGGCGCGGGGGGGGGGCGGGCCCCCC
>NZ_JBXUOY010000165.1:0-12162 GCF_057196705.1 Streptomyces sp. ATLC9
GCGCCGGACCAGCGGTCGAGGTCCGCCCGGCCGCGGACGATCCGGGCGCGGACGCCGCCGGCCTCCTGCCCGCCCGGATCCCCGTCCGGATCCGGGGCGCGCAGTTCGTGGCCGTACGCGCGGCACCAGGCGCGCAGGTGGACCGGCAGCGCGGGGTCCTCCCCGGCCACCGCCAGTTCCCCGCCCGGGCGCAGGTCCAGCAGCGCGCGCCGCACCAGCAGGTGCGCGCCCCGCTCGAAGCCCAGCGCCCCGAGACGGAGCGTGCGCGACCCGGACCCGGAATCGGAACCGGGGCCGGTCACGGCACGTACTCCGCCGCGGTGACCCCTCCGGACGGGTTGTAGAAGCCCGTCTCGTCCACCGCGGCCTCCAGCAGCGCGTAGCCCGTGGTGCGGCCGGGGCGCCAGGCGGTGAGCCCTTCCAGCTCCAGCAGGGGGCGTGCCTCGGGGTCGGCGAACGACATGGACAGCAGCAGTTCACCGAACCGCTCGGTCAGGCCGGCGGGGGCGTCGTCCGCGACCGTCATGTTGCAGTGGTCGTACGGCTCCGTCTGCGCCAGCACCCGGGTGCTTCCGGGCGGCAGCGTCCCCTCCCGGCCGAACAGCAGGTGGTTGGCGTCCAGGACGCAGGCGGCGTCCGCCTCGCCCGCGAGCAGGGCGCGCACCGCCTCCCGCTCGCCGCCGACGTGGTCGCCGTGGAGGCCGACGCCCTCGTCGAAGCGGCGGACGCGGAAGTCGCCGCCCGGGCGCAGCCCCGCCCGGCGCAGCGTCTCCAGGGGCAGCAGGTTCGCCTGGGGCGAGTCGACCGCCCCGACGGCCACCGTGCGCCCCTTGAGGTCGGCGAGGGCGGCGACGGGCGAGTCGTGACGGGTGACGACGACGGAGGTGAGGTCCTGGTCGGTGTCGCGCATCACCAGCGCGCGCATCTCCCGGCCCGCCGCCCGCGCCATGCGGTCGGCGCGCACCCAGGCCAGCGGCGAGTTCCAGGCGGCGTGCAGCCTCCCGGCGAGCAGGTCCTCGACCTGGCGCTCGTAGTGCGAGTAGAGGAGGAAGTCGAAGGGCAGGTCCCGGGCGCGCAGCCACGCGCGGAAACCGGTCCAGATGGTGACGGTCTTCGGATCGTAGGCCACGGCGCCCATCAGCAGGGTCAAGGGACACTCTCCTCACACGGCGGCGGTCTACGCGAAGCCTAGGAGTCCGGGACGATCCGGACAACCATGCCCCGAACGCGTACATGTGAGGGCCCGTCGAACGCCGACGGCGCGGCGGGAGCGGTCAGTGCTCCGCGGGCCGGCCGCCAGGCGGAGCCGCGCCGGGGGGCGGCTCCGCCTGGCGGGCACGGGTGCCGGGCTCGCTCTCCAGGACGTGCTCGACGATCCTCGTCACGGCGGCGAGCCCTTCGGGGGACAGCTCCAGAGCGCGCAGGGCGAGTTTCCTGACGCCCATGTTGTGGGCCACCTTGGCGAGTTCGATCTCCGCGTCGGTGCGGGCCGCGGCCCGCTCGTCCAGGAAGTACGAGGCGGGGACGCCGAAGAAGCGGGCCAGGGCCGTCAGGAGTTCGGTGGAGGGGTTCTTCTTGGTGCCCTTGCGCAGGGCCGACAGGTAGGCGCCGCCCACCCGGACACCGGGATCCGCCCGCTTGACGGCCGTGGCGACCTCGTCGTTGGTGTACCGGCGGCCCTTGGGGCCGTCCGGGCGGACGATGTCGAAGAGCCGGTCGAGTCTCTCCGCCAGCGTCCGATCCCCGCGGGTGTCGGACACCGCATACACCTCCACCACACCGGAACCGACCAGGAGCCGTCACCGCATCATAACTCCTGTCGACCGGGCGGGAGTTGACAGCCCGGTCATTCAGGAGCCTAAACTCACTCATCGCGTTCGCTCAACTACCAGTTGAGCTGAGGGGCGAACAGTTCAACCGCAGGTTCACCACCACCCATGCGCCGGACCGCACGACCGGGGGAGAAGGGGATCGATGAGTACTGCGCCGAGGACGACCGAGGAGTACACACCGTCCCCCTCGTGCTGTCCGGGAGGCGGCCATCACCCCCTGACCGATGACCTCACCGGGTTGCTGGTGAGGAGGGCCTGGGAGATCAGGGCCTCCCAGGCCCTCGCCTCCGCCCGCCGGCGGCACAGGCCGCTCGCGCTGCTGCTGGGCGACCTCGACCGCTTCAAGGCCGTCAACGACACCTACGGCCATCTCGCGGGGGACGCCGTGCTGCGCGCCGCGGCGAATGTGCTGCTCCGCGTCGGGAACACCGTCGGGGACTCGGTCTGCGGGCGCTACGGGGGGCACGCGGGCGACGAGTTCCTGGCCCTGCTGCCCGGCGCCGGCGCCGAGGAGGCGATGGCCGCGGCCCGGCTCGTCCAGCGGGGCGTGCGGGAGATGTCCGTGCCGGCCCCGGTCAGCCGCGGCACCACCGTGACCATCACCGGGCAGACCGTCTCGCTCGGCGTCGCCGTCTGGGATCCGGCCGACCCCGCCCCCGGCGGGCTGTCCGACCTGCTGCTGGACTCCGACGTGGCGCTGCGGGACGTCAAGCGCGCGGGAGGCGGCCGCATCCGGCTGGCCGGCTCCCCCGGCCGGCCCGATCCGCGCCCGGCGTCCCCGCTGTTCCCTTCCTTCCGGTCCGTACCGCCCGCCGCCCGGCCGGGTTGGCTGCCGTACGGCGGGACGCACCGCGCCGTGCCCGCGGGCACCTGGTGGGACGCGGTACGGATGCCGGGAGGCACGGGACTGCTGGTGCTCGACGCGCTGCTGCGCCACGGCGACCGGCCGCCCGGCCCGGTCATAGCCGACCTGCCCGGAGAGGCGGGCCGGCCGGACGGAGCGCCGGAGGGGGGCTGGGAGCGGTCGCGGATGTACTTCCTCATCCCGCCCAGGGCCGCCGACCGCTGGGAGCTGCCCGGTACCCGTGTGCTGGGCCGCGGCTCCTACGTCGTGGTGCCCGACGCCGCCAGCGTCCGCCCGCCGGGCCTGCACTGGATCGTGCCACCGGCCGCCGAGCGCCGGCTGACAAGCATCCGCGCGCTGCGGGCGGCGCTGGAGACCGCGGGGACGGGCGGGGGCGCGGCGGCGGCCTCCTGCGCGTAGGACGTACGGGGCGCACCGCTCCGGCCCCCGGACGGGCGCGGCCCGCGGCGCCTCCCGGTTGTCGGTCATACCGGCACTCTAGGAGCGTCCCCCCGTCCCTGTCCCGGCCTTCGCGCCACTCTCCGCGATCGTCATATGCCGCTGCGTGCCGATCCGGGCGGCCGGGGCGGCGGGTTCGACGGAAGCGGGTTCCGCGAGCGGCTCGAACACCAGGCGCGGTTCGCCGCCGTCGAAGGTGAGCGCGAAGGAGGCGTCCAGGGCCCTCGCCAGCCGGGCCAGCACCGCCAGGGTCGGCATGCCCCCGCCCAGCTCCAGTCTGGAGACCTGCGGCTGGCTCATGCCCGCCCGGCAGGCCAGTTCCGTCTGCGAGATGCCCAGCGCCCTGCGGCGCCCGTACACGGCACGGCCCAGGCCCTCGGAGACCCTCGCCTTCTCCCGGGCCCGGTCCGCCTCGTCGTGGACGTACTCCGCGCCGGCCCACCGGGCACGGGCGGCTCCGCGCCGGAGCCGTCTCCTCGCCGCGCCGTCCCTCACAGCACCGCACCTCCCGCCGCCGGGGCGGTCTCGGCGCCGACTGCGGCGTTGCGGGCCCGGAGCTCCGCCTTGACCTCCCGCCACCGCCGCTCCCGCGTCATACGGCCGCGCAGCTCGGCGAGTCTGAGCAGGCTCGCCTCGGCGTCCGCCGACAGCGTGCGCGCCTCGGCCGTGTAGTGGTCGTCGATCAGCGCCTCGACCTCCTCGTCCGTCATCACCGGCGCCAGGCGCCCGGCCGGCTTCCCCGTGTCGCGGTAGGAGCCCTGGAGACGGAACGGCGGTTCGGTGCGGGCCGCCTCGTCGCCGGAGGCGGAGGCGATGTAGGCGGCGTTGACCGCCAGCACCGCGGCCCGCACCCGCAGCTCGGTGTCGGCGCGCTCGCGCGAGGCCAGGGGCGCCGGCACCGGGTTGGCCGTGAGGGAGTTCTCGACGTGGCTGAACGCGAACAACTCCTCCCGGCCGGACAGGACGTCGCCCAGGTTCCACACGTCCGCGCGGCCGCCTCGGCGCGGCGGGTCTTGGCGATGGCGTCGGCCATCCGCTCCCGGACCTCGGCCTCGGCCTCCTTGTCGGCGGCGATCCGGCGCAGCCGGGTCTCGGAGCACGCCGAGGCCCGTGGAGATGACGTCCATGGCGGTGGGTCCCTTGTGAGGTCGTGTGCTTGAGGTCCGGTGGACGGGCGCGCGGGGCGCCGGGGCGCTCAGCGCGGCGGCCGGCCGGCGTCCGGGCCGGGGCCCAGTACGGGGTCGCAGGGCATGACGTGGAAGAAGCCGCCGTCGGGGTCGTAGTCGAAGACCAGCGCGGTGCTTCCGGCGGCCAGACCCGCGGCGTCCTCGCCCCGGGCGCGGACCTGGACCAGATGGGCCGAGCCGTCCGCGGCGGTGATCTCGGCCTGCCCGAAGCGGTGGCTGACGTGCCCGGTGCGGACGGTGCACACCCGGCCGACGAGGTCGCGGTGGCCGGTGCCCGTCTCACGCGGCGCCAGCCGGGCCAGCGGGCGGACCAGCAGGCGCGTCAGCACCCAGGCGGCGAGCAGCGCGGCGGGCAGGACCAGCAGGCGGGCGGGGGTTCCACCGCCGGCCCGCTCGGCCAGCACCGTACCGCTCAGTGATGAGAACCAGGCAATCGCGATGAGGAGCGACAGGGAGACGGAGACAGGCGCCCCGCCCAGCCCGGCCGCCGCGAGGAGGGTCGTGGGGCCGGTGCCGGAGTGGTCGGCGCCGATGCTCTCACCCCCGTCGAGGGCATCGACGCCGACCGCCCCGACCAGCACCGTCAACCAGTAGACGAGCACGACCACAAGTCCGAACCCGAACAGACCGGCGGGGAAGCTCATGGCCGTATGCGTGAACTCGCTCATCTTTCCACCCCCGTAGCGGTCGCGGCGTGACCTCATGCTGACACTCCGGCAGCGGGTCGCACATTGCCAGGATCCGGCAATCTTTACGTCGCGCTTACGTCCGGCAACCGGAGGGAACCACCGGTGCGGCATCCGTCGTCCGCGTCCTCGCGGCGGGGCGGACCGCGCGCACGGGGAGGACCGCGGTCCGGGCCGCGGGGAGCCGCGGGCGGCTACAGCGGCTTCTCCGGCCAGCCCAGCAGCCGGGCGCCCATCGCGGCGGTCTCCAGGGTGTAGCGCTGGAGGCCGTCGCCGGGGTCGTAGCCGGTCAGCTCCCGGATGCGCGCCAGCCGGTACGACAGGGTCCGCACGCTCACGCCCAGCCGGCGGGCGGCCTCCGCGTTCACATAGCCCGCCGCCGAGCACACCGACAGGGTCTCCAGCAGCGGCGCGGCCCCGCCGCGGGCCTGGGTCAGCGGCCCGAGCACCGTGCGCACCAGATCGGCCATCGCCGCGCGGTCGCGCAGCAGCACCGGGAAGACCAGCATCTCCGCCGCGTTGAACCGGACTCCCTCCAGGCCGAGCCGGTCGGCGAGGTCCAGGGCCCCCAGCGCCTCCTCGTAGGAGCGCACCACGCCGCTGGGGCCGCTGTGGGACCGGCCGAGCGCCACCCGCACGGCGGCGGGGTATCCCGGGCCGGGATCCTCGGCGAGCCGGGCGAAGGCCCGCAGGACGGACTTGTCGGCGCTGGCGGCGATGCACACCAGCCGCCCGTCCTTGGTGGCGAGCAGTACGTCGCGTTCACCGAAGCGGCCCACCAACTCGCGCTCGATGCGGCGCACGGTGGGGTGCACGTCGTCGTACTTCTCGGTACCCGAGGCCACCGCGACCGCGTGCGCGCGGGCCAGCCGCAGACCGAAGCGCTCGGCGCGCTCGGCGAGCCGGCCCAGGTCGCTGCGGCCGTAGAGCAGGTCGTCCACGAACTCGCGGCGCTCGGCCTCCTCCTGCCGTACCGCCAGCCGCTGGGCCCGCTCGTGCCCCTCCCCCAGCGCGGCCACCGCGGCCTCCACCGCGGCCAGCAGGGCGTCGCCGGTGCGGGCCCGCTCCGCGGCCGTGGCCGACCTGGCGACGCCCGGCAGCGTGCCCCACAGCCGGCGCGTCTCGACGAGGTAGAGGCCGACCAGATCGCGCAGGCCGTAGCCCCGCTCGGCGACCCGCTCACCCGTCTCGCGGAAGGCGTCCAGTTCGGCGCGGCGCGGCAGCCGCCCGGTCCGGGATATCTCGGCGAGCAGTTCCGCGTAGCCGCCGAGGAAGGAGTCGGGGATCCCGCCGCGTCTCACCGGTGCCCGTCCCTTTCCGCTCGCCCCCGGACTGCGGCCGGGCCACCGGCACAGACTAACCGGGCTCCTCGGCCGAGTGACGGAGCCCACCGGCGTTCTCACGGCTGAGACCGGTCGGGGCGAGCCGGGACGGGGCGGGCCGGCCCGGGGCAGCGATGCCCTCCTGTGCGTCCTCGCCGCCGTGCCGTTGTCTCCCGGCCCCGCCACAGCCGCTCACCGTGGAAACCGGTGGCGGTCATGCGATCGGACCGGAGTGCGCACAACGCGGCGGCGCGGTCACCACGTCGCCGGAAAGGTCACGGTGGGTACGTTCCGTGAAGGCCGCGGACCGGATCCCTCCCCATCGGCGATCTCATCCGGCGAAACGGTCTCTCAGCAGAATCCCTCCCATGCGTTGCTCGCGTGTGTGCCGGTGTGCGCGACCGGCTGCCCCGACGGATCGCGCACGATGGCCATCGCCGTGATGCAGGTGCTCCCCGGAGCGAACACCTGCATGCCGAACGAACTCCCTGTGGCCGGGTCGTACTCGTAGTTCTCGTAGAATCCGAGCCACCCTCCCTGCCCGTCGGGTTGACCGGACATCCGTCGGATTCCCTTGACAACAGTGTTCGAGCTGTTCGAGACGGTCATGACGGCACGCACCCAATTGGTCCGACAGGTCGGCGAGTAGCGCACCTCCATCGTCCCGTGGACAGCCTGTGCGCTACGGATCTGGCGTGTGCCGATGGTGACCGCGTCAGCCGAGCATCCCGTGGTGTACGGATTCGTCCCCGTGTAGGGATCGTAGGGTGCGGCGATGGCGCGGTCGGCGGGCATCGTCATGGCACTCACGACGAGCGCGGAGACAGCCAGCGCGCGCCGTCCGGTTCTTCTCATGGAACCTCGGTTTCGAGTCAGCGGAGCACTTGCCCTCGGGGCCAGCAAACAGCGAGCGGTGGCCGGATCTGAAGAGGCTTTCCGGCCGTATGCGACGGCGCCGCGGCCGAGTGCGCCGTGGTCAGATGTGATCAGCGTCACCGGCGAAACCGGGGCGGCCGGGGGCATTCGCCGACATGGACCGGAAGCCTCCGGGCATTACCCGACGGTACCCGCGCATCCGCGCACTGATCCGCTCTTGCGCGGAAACAGCAGGTTGTGGGTACGGTGGTATGACAATCAAGATCACAAAAGGTGTGCCGGGAAGTCTGGTCGGCGACGTTGTCCACGTACCCCGAAACCGACCCCGGGAGGTCACTCCATGTCCAACGCCCCCAAAGAGCGCACCTCCCTCTTCGGGCTGCCGTCGTTCCAGGAACGCCGGTTCCTGCTGGAGGCGCTGCGCACCGAGACCGTCGGCGGAATGCTGCTGCTGGCCGCCGCGGTGGTGGCGCTGGTGTGGGCGAACTCTCCCTGGGGGAGCCTGTACGAGTCGGTCCGCGACTTCCACTTCGGCATCTCCTCCCTCCATCTCGACCTGTCCGTGGGGCACTGGGCGTCGGACGGCCTGCTGACGATCTTCTTCTTCGTCGCCGGAATCGAGCTGAAGCGCGAACTGCTCCTGGGTGAGTTGCGGCGCCCGGCCGCGGCCGCGCTCCCGGTGGTCGCCGCCGTGTGCGGCATGGTGGTGCCCGCACTCTTCTACGTCGCGGTCAACGCGGCGGGCGGCGGTCAGATGGACGGCTGGGCCATCCCCATGGCCACCGACATCGCCTTCGCCCTCGGTGTGCTCGCCGTGATCGGCACCAACCTGCCGTCGGGCATCCGGGCCTTCCTCCTCACCCTCGCCATCGTCGACGACCTCGGCGCGATCCTCGTCATCGCCGTCTTCTACACCTCCGCGCTGAACCTGCCCGCCCTGGGCGGCGCGCTGGCCGGGCTGGCGGTGTTCTGGTTCCTCCACCAGAGGCTGCGGGTGCGCGGCTGGTACGTGTACGTGCCGCTGGGCATCGTCATCTGGGCGCTGATGCACGCCAGCGGGGTGCACGCCACCATCGCCGGTGTGGCGATGGGCATGCTGCTGCGGGTGGTCCCGGCCAAGGGCAGCGAGGGCTGGCCCACCGAGAAGGAGTCGCCGGCCGAGCGGATCGAGCACCTGGTGCGACCGCTGTCGGCGGGCTTCGCGGTGCCGGTGTTCGCGCTCTTCGCGGCGGGCGTCGGCGTCTCCGGCGACGCGCTGGGCGAGACGTTCGGCCGGCCCGAGGCGCTGGGCGTGATGCTCGGCCTGTTCGCGGGCAAGCTCCTCGGCGTCTTCGGCGGCACCTATCTGGCCGCCCGCTTCACCCGCGCCCAGCTCAGCAAGGACCTGGAGTGGGCGGACGTGGTGGGCGTCGCGCTGCTCTCCGGCATCGGCTTCACCGTCTCGCTGCTGGTGGGCGAGCTGGCCTTCGCCGACAGCGCCGAGACCGGCGAGTACGTCAAGGCGGCCGTGCTGATCGGCTCGCTGGCCGCCGCGGTGGCCGCCGCCGTCTTCCTCAAGTTCCGCGACGCCCGCTACAAGCGGCTGTGGGAGGAGGAGAACCGGGACGAGGACCACGACGGCATCCCGGACGTCTACGAGTGGCCGCAGGGCAAGGTCGCCGAGGAAGCGGGCGGCCGGATCGACCGCGAGGGCTGACGGCACCCCCGGCCCACCCCGCCTCCGGCCCCCGTCCTCCCGGCCGCGCCCGCCCACCGGCGGGCGCGGCCTCTTTTCCGCCGTCCCAGCCGTCCCAGCCGTCCCAGCCGCGCGGGACGGCCGCCGGCTCCCCGGCGCGTCCGTGCCGCTGTGGGCGGCGATCGGTAAGGCGATGGTGACGGCGGTTCAGCGCGGACGCGTCCTCGGGCCCGCGTGATGCCCTGCCGGAGCGCCGGCGGCCCGGTCCGGTGCCCGCCGGGGACAGCGGCACCACTGTGCGCAGCGCGACCCGGAACACCGTGACGAGTACCGCGTGAGCGCTCCCCTCGGGGCGCGGTCCCGGTCACCGGCCCGGCCGTGTGCGGGCACCGGTTCCCGCCCGCCCCGCCCTCCCCGCCCCTCGGTGATGGTCCGCCGCACCCCACCGGCGTACCGAGCGGTCGTCCCCCGGTCTCCGGGGCGTACCCGGGGCCGGGCCGAACCCTATTTGGCTAATACCCCCTAGGGGTATAGAGTCGGGAGTGTCGGAACACCCGTCCGGTCACCCGGACGCCTCCGTGCGCCAATTCCGAGGGAGTAGAGGCAATGAGCACCGTCACCACCACCTACAAGGTCACCGGCATGACCTGCGGCCACTGCGAGGGCGCGGTCAACAGCGAGGTCTCCGCGATCGACGGCGTCACCGAGGTGAAGGCCGTCGCCTCGACCGGCCTGGTGACCGTCACCACCACCGGCGAGCCGGACGACGAGGCCGTACGCGCCGCCGTCGACGAGGCGGGCTACGAGCTCGCCGGCCGGGCCTGACCGCCCGCAGCCACCCCACCCCCGCCGGACCGTACCGCCGCGCGCCCGCGCCGCCGGCGCGGTCCGGCCCTCGCCCGGGAGACAGCATGACCACCACCACGGCATCCGGTACGCAGACGCCCGCCGACGAGGTCGAACTCGTCATCGGCGGCATGACCTGCGCCTCCTGCGCCGCTCGCGTCGAGAAGAAGCTCAACCGGATGGACGGCGTGACCGCCACGGTCAACTTCGCCACCGGGAAGGCGCGCGTCAGCCACGCCCCCGGTGTGGGCGTCGGCGACCTGATCGCCACCGTCGAGAAGACCGGCTACACCGCCCAGCCGCCCCCTCCGCCCGCCCCCGCGCGACCGGAGGACGGGACCGGGGCCGGGACCGCGGCCGGGGCGGGAGCCGCGGAGAGCGAGGGCGAGGGCGAGCTGTCCTCGCTGCGGCAGCGCTTCCTGGTCTCCCTGGCGCTGTCGGCGCCGGTCGTGCTGCTGTCGATGATCCCGGCCCTCCAGTTCGACAACTGGCAGTGGCTCTCCCTGACCCTGGCCGCGCCGGTCGTGGTGTGGGGCGCGCTGCCCTTCCACCGCGCGGCGTGGACGAACGCCCGGCACGGCGCGGCCACCATGGACACCCTGGTCTCGCTGGGCACGACCGCGGCCCTGGGCTGGTCGCTGTGGGCGCTGTTCCTCGGCGACGCCGGGATGCCCGGGATGCGGCACGGCTTCGAGCTGACCGTCTCCCGCGCCGACGCCTCCTCCGCCCTGTACCTGGAGGTCGCGGCCGGGGTGACGGCGTTCATCCTGCTCGGCCGCTATCTGGAGGCGCGTTCCAGGCGCAGCGCGGGCGCCGCGCTGCGCGCCCTGCTGGAGCTGGGTGCCAAGGAGGTCACCGTCCTGCGGGACGGGCGCGAGGAGCAGATCCCCGTCGCCGGCCTGGCCACCGGGGACCGCTTCCTGGTCCGCCCCGGCGAGAAGATCGCCACAGACGGCACCGTGGTCGAGGGGGTCTCGGCCGTGGACGCCTCGATGCTGACCGGCGAGTCGGTGCCGGTGGACGTCGTGCCGGGCGACGCGGTCACCGGCGCGACCGTCAACACCTCCGGTCGGCTGGTCGTGCGGGCCACCCGCGTCGGCTCCGACACCCAGCTCGCCCGGATGGCCGCTCTGGTCGAGGACGCGCAGAACGGCAAGGCCGAGGTGCAGCGGCTGGCCGACCGCATCTCGGCCGTCTTCGTACCGGTGGTGCTGCTGATCTCACTGGGCACCCTGGCCTTCTGGCTCGGCACCGGCGGAGGGCCGGCCGCCGCCTTCACCGCGGCCGTCGCCGTCCTGATCATCGCCTGCCCCTGTGCCCTGGGCCTGGCCACCCCCACCGCCCTGATGGTCGGCACCGGACGCGGCGCCCAGCTCGGCATCCTCATCAAGGGCCCCGAGGTCCTGGAGACCACCCGCCGCGTGGACACCGTCGTCCTGGACAAGACCGGCACCGTCACCACCGGCGTGATGGAGCTGCGGGACGTCGTCGCCGCCGGGGGCGAGGACGAGGACGAGGTGCTGCGCCTGGCCGGCGCCCTGGAGCACGCCTCCGAGCACCCCATCGCCCGGGCGATCGCGGCCGGGGCCGCCGAGCGGGTCGGCTCCCTGCCCGCTCCGGAACACTTCGAGAACGCCGCCGGGCTCGGCGTCCGGGGCACCGTCGAGGGCCGCGAGGTGGCCGTGGGCCGGGAGCGGCTACTGGCGGAGAGCGGCCTGGAGCTCCCCCCGGAGCTGGCCGGGGCACGGGCCGCCGCGGAGGCGGAGGGCCGTACCGCGGTCGCCGTCGCCTGGGACGGGAGGGTACGGGGGCTGCTGGCGGTGGCGGACGCCGTCAAGCCCACCAGCGCCGAGGCCGTCACCCGGCTGCGCGCCCTCGGGCTCACCCCGGTGCTGCTCACCGGCGACAACCGGGCGGTGGCCGAGGCCGTCGCCCGTGAGGTCGGAATCGACGCCTCCGGGGGCCGGGTGATCGCCGAGGTCATGCCCCGGGACAAGGTCGACGTCGTCAGGCGCCTCCAGGCCGAGGGGCACTCCGTGGCCATGGTCGGCGACGGCGTCAACGACGCGGCCGCCCTCGCCACCGCCGACCTCGGCCTGGCGATGGGCACCGGCACCGACGCCGCCATCGAGGCCGGCGACCTGACCCTGGTCCGGGGCGACCTGCGGGTCGCGGCCGACGCCATCCGGCTCTCCCGCCGCACCCTGGCCACGATCAAGGGCAACCTCTTCTGGGCCTTCGGCTACAACGTCGCCGCCCTGCCGCTGGCCGCCGCCGGGCTGCTCAACCCGATGATCGCGGGGGCCGCGATGGCCTTCTCCTCGGTCTTCGTCGTCACCAACAGCCTCCGGCTGCGAGCCTTCCGCTGACCGGTCCCGGTCGCCCCGCTCCCCGTCCATGGGGGGGGGGGGGGGGCGGGGGGGGGGGGGGGGCGC
>NZ_JBXUOY010000166.1:0-12160 GCF_057196705.1 Streptomyces sp. ATLC9
GCTGGGGGCTGGCCGCCGCCGAGGCGGCGCTGGACGGACCGCGCGAGATCGCCGTGGTCGGCCCGGCCGGCGACCCGGCCACCGCCGTGCTGCACCGCACCGCGCTGCTGGCCACCGCGCCCGGCGCGGTGGTGGCCGTGGGCGAGCCGTCGGCGGACGCAAGTGCGGACGGAGGCACGGACGGGAAGACGCCGGCGCTGCTGCGCGGCCGACCGCTGCTGGAGGGCCGCCCGGCCGCGTACGTGTGCCGGCACTTCGTGTGCGACGCCCCCACGGCCGATCCGGAGCGGCTGGCGCGGACGGTGGGGGTGTCCGCCGGGGCGTGAGGCGGTGCGGGCGGCGCCCGCGGACCACCCGTGTGCCGCCCGCGCGTCACCCACGTGGGGAAAAACACGGAGCGCCCGGCCCGGGGTGTCCGTACAGTGGCCGTCATGCAGGTGATCCAGTCGACGAAACTCGCCAATGTCTGCTACGAGATCCGGGGCCCGGTTCTCGAGGAGGCCATGCGGCTGGAGGCGGCGGGTCACCGCATCCTCAAGCTCAACACCGGCAATCCCGCGCCCTTCGGCTTCGAGTGCCCGCCGGAGATCCTCGAGGACATGCTGCGCAACGTCGGGTCGGCACACGGCTACGGCGACGCCAAGGGGCTGCCGGCGGCCCGGCGCGCGGTGATGCAGTACTACCAGACCAAGGGCATCGAGCTGGACGTCGAGGACGTCTACATCGGCAACGGTGTCTCCGAGCTGATCCAGATGTCGATGCAGGCGCTGCTGGACGACGGCGACGAGGTGCTGGTGCCGGCGCCGGACTACCCGCTGTGGACGGCCTCGGTCTCGCTCTCGGGCGGCACCGCCGTGCACTACCGCTGCGACGAGCACTCCGACTGGATGCCGGACCTCGCCGACATCGAGCGCAAGGTGACCGACCGCACCAAGGCGATCGTCGTCATCAACCCCAACAACCCCACCGGCGCCGTCTACGGCGAAGAGGTGCTGCGCGGTCTGACGGACATCGCCCGCCGCCACGGCCTGATCGTCTACTCCGACGAGATCTACGACAAGATCCTCTACGACGGCGCCACCCACACTCCCACCGCCGCCGTCGCCCCCGACCTGCTGACCGTCACCTTCAACGGTCTCTCCAAGTCCTACCGGGTGGCCGGGTACCGCTGCGGCTGGATGGCCGTCTGCGGGCCGAAGACGCACGCCGCCAGCTACATCGAGGGCCTGACGATCCTGGCGAACATGCGGCTGTGCGCCAACATGCCGTCCCAGTACGCGGTGGCCACGGCCCTGGGCGGGCGGCAGTCGGTCAACGATCTGGTGCTGCCGGGCGGGCGGCTGCTGGAGCAGCGCGACACCGCGTACGACCTGCTGACCTCCATCCCGGGCGTGACGTGCGTGAAGCCCAGGGGGGCGCTGTACCTCTTCCCCCGGCTGGATCCGCAGGTCTACCGGATCAAGGACGACCGGCAGATGGTCCTGGACCTGCTGCGGACCGAGAAGATCATGGTCGTCCACGGCACGGGCTTCAACTGGCCGGAGCCGGATCACTTCCGTATCGTCACGCTGCCTCCGGCGCAGGAGCTTGCGGACGCGGTGCAGCGGATCGGGAAGTTCCTGGAGGGCTACGGCCAGCACTGAGGAGCCGCCGGGACAGCGCGGCACCGGGGCGGCGCCGGGCCCTGTCCGCGCCCGGCGGGAGCGGGCGAGGACGCCGGAAAAGTTTCTGCACCCGCCACAACTTTAGACAGAGTCCAAGTTAGGATGGACTCCTGTATCAGCCAGGAGGCCATCCCATGTACGAACCGATTCGCACGCCGTCGGTCCACACCATGGCCGATCGGGCCGGGACCGGGGGACCCCTCCCGCGCCGCTCCCGCGAGGAGGAGCTGGACGACAGGCTCGCCGGTCATCTCACCGCGCTGCTGACCGTGACCGACGAGCTCCGCGCCCACACCCCGGACGCGGAGCTGGACGACGCCGCACAGCGGCTCGACGCCCAGGTCACCCGGTTGTGCGGAGGGCGCGCCCCGCTGCGGGCCGAGCCGTCCGCGGCCGGGGCCGACGCCCCCCGCGTCGCGGCGCTCCACCAGCGGGCCCACACACTCGCCGGGCAGGCCCTGGTCGTGGCCACCTCCCGCTCGGACACGGCGGCCGCCTCCCTGGCCGCCGAGCGGATGGAGACCCACGCCCGGGCGCTCGACCTGACCGAGGTCGGCTGACCGGCGCCGGCCGAGGGCGGGGAGCCCGCCGGGCCCGCGGGCTCTCGGCGTGGCGCTCGGGCGGCCGCCCGCTCAGCCCAGGCGCTCGACCAGGGCGTGGTACTCGTCCCACATCGCCTTCGGGGTGTGGTCGCCGAAGGTGTTCAGGTGCTCGGGGATGAGCGAGGCCTCCTCGCGCCAGGCCTTCTCGTCCACCTTGAGCAGGAACTCCAGGTCCGCCTCGGGAAGCGCCAGGCCGTCGGTGTCCAGGGCGCTCCTGGCCGGGACGATGCCGATGGGCGTCTCGGTGCCCTCCGTCTCGCCGTTCAGGCGGCCGACGATCCACTTGAGCACCCGGCCGTTCTCGCCGAAGCCCGGCCACACGAAGCGGCCGCCCTCGTCCTTGCGGAACCAGTTCACGTAGTAGATCCTCGGCAGCTTCGCCGGGTCCGCCTTGGCGCCGACCTCCAGCCAGTGGCCCATGTAGTCGCCCATGTTGTAGCCGCAGAACGGCAGCATGGCGAACGGGTCGCGGCGCAGCTCGCCGACCCTGCCCTCGGCCGCGGCGGTCTTCTCCGAGGCCACGTTGGCGCCGAGGAAGACGCCGTGCTGCCAGTCGAAGGACTCCGTCACCAGCGGCACCGCGCTGGCGCGGCGTCCGCCGAAGAGGATCGCCGAGATCGGCACGCCCCTGGGGTCCTCCCACTCCGGCGCGATGATCGGGCACTGCGAGGCGGGCACGGTGAAGCGGGCGTTGGGGTGCGCGGCCGGGGTGCCGGAGTCGGGCGTCCAGTCCTCGCCCCGCCAGTCGGTCAGATGGGCCGGGGGCTCCTCGGTCATGCCCTCCCACCACACGTCGCCGTCGTCGGTGAGCGCGACGTTGGTGAAGATCGCGTTGCCCCAGAGGGTCTTCATCGCGTTGGCGTTGGTGTGCTCGCCGGTGCCCGGCGCCACGCCGAAGAAGCCGGCCTCGGGGTTGATCGCGTAGAGGCGGCCGTCCTCGCCGAAGCGCATCCAGGCGATGTCGTCGCCGATCGTCTCGACCGTCCAGCCCGGGATCGTCGGCTCCAGCATCGCCAGGTTGGTCTTGCCGCAGGCGCTGGGGAAGGCGGCGGCGACGTACTTCGACTCACCGCGGGGAGGCGTCAGCTTGAGGATCAGCATGTGCTCGGCGAGCCAGCCCTCGTCGCGCGCCATCACCGAGGCGATGCGCAGCGCGTAGCACTTCTTGCCCAGCAGGGCGTTGCCGCCGTAGCCCGAGCCGTAGGACCAGATCTCGCGGGTCTCGGGGAAGTGGGAGATGTACTTGGTGGGGCTGCACGGCCAGGGGACGTCCTCCCGGCCCGGTCCGAGCGGGGCGCCGACGGTGTGGACCGCCCTGACGAACGCCCCGTCCTCGCCCAGCTCCTCCAGTACGGCGCTGCCCATGCGGGTCATCGTCCGCATGGAGACGGCCACGTAGGCGGAGTCGGTGATCTCCACGCCCAGCGCGGAGAGCGGGGAGCCCAGCGGCCCCATGCAGAAGGGGACGACGTACATCGTCCGGCCGCGCATCGAGCCGCGGAAGATGCCGCCCTCGCCGCCGGACCCGGTGAAGACCTCGCGCATCCTCGCGGGGTCCATCCAGTGGTTGGTGGGGCCCGCGTCCTCCTCCCTCCCGGAGCAGATGAAGGTGCGGTCCTCCACGCGCGCCACGTCGGACGGGTCGGAGGCGGCGTAGTACGAGTTGGGGCGCTTGACCGGGTCGAGCCTGGTGAAGGTGCCCTTCTCGACCAGCTCCTCGCAGAGCCTGTCGTACTCCGCCTCGGAACCGTCGCACCAGACGACGCGGTCGGGCCGGGTGAGAGCCGCGATCTCGTCGACCCAGGCGGCCAGTTCCCGGTGACGGGTGGGGGTGGTGTTGCCGGGAGCCGCAGTACTGCGCGCCACAATCGCTCCAGATGTCGAGGGTTTCATGCGGATACAGCACACGTATCCGTTTTGTTCATCCGTGTTTCAGGATCGGCCCCGTGGGGGCTGCGACCCGGATGCTGCGGCGTTGCTCATCCGGTGCCGACCACGCTCATTTGATATTCCGCCTTCGGGGCGATTCTGTCCAGACGGCCGCATGGTGAGCATGGCCACGCGGCGGTGAAGCCTGCGATCACGTAGGTACGATGAGACGTATGACCGCCGCAGTGCCCGAATCCCCCAGGACCCTGCCCGCCGAGGACCGCGGTGCCCGGGGGGCCGTCCACCCCGGCAAACCCCGCCTGCGGGGGTGGCTGCACGCCGGGATGTTCCCGGCCGTGCTGGTCTCGGGGGTCTTCCTCACCGCTCTGGCGCAGACCCCGCGCGGCCGTCTGGCCTGCGCGGTCTACACGCTGACCGCCTGCCTGCTGTTCGGCGTCAGCGCCCTGTACCACCGCGGGGACTGGGGCCCGCGCGCCAACGCGGTGCTCCGCCGCCTCGACCACGCGAACATCTTCCTGATCATCGCGGGCACCTACACGCCCCTGACGATCCTGCTGGTCCCCGGAGGCCGCGGTCAGTTGCTGCTGTGGGGCGTCTGGGCCGCCGCCGTCGCGGGCATCGCCTTCCGCGTCTTCTGGGTCGGCGCGCCGCGCTGGCTCTACACCCCCTGCTACATCGCGATGGGCTGGGCCGCGGTGTTCTTCCTGCCCGACTTCCTGCGCGCGGGCGGCGTCGCCGTCCTGGTGTGCGTGATCGTGGGCGGCCTCCTCTACAGCGTGGGCGGCCTCGTCTACGGCATCAAGCGGCCCAACCCCTCACCGCGCTGGTTCGGCTTCCACGAGGTCTTCCACTCCCTCACCCTGGCCGCCTTCGCCGTCCACTACGTGGGGATCTCCCTGGTGGCCTACAACGCCTGAGGCCCGGCCCCGGTCCCGTCCTCCGCCCCCGGCGGGCGGTCAGCGGCCGCGCCGCACCGAGCGGCCGGCGAGCACCCCGGTGCGGCGGCCGTCCTCAACGGCGAACCGGCCGCCGACCAGCACGTGCGGGATGCCCCGCGGCGGGGTGCGCGGCGCCTCGAAGGTCGCCCCCGCCGCCACCGTCTCCGGATCGAACAGCACCAGGTCGGCGTGGTACCCCTCGCGGACCAGCCCCCGGTCCGGCAGCCGCAGCCGGGCGGCCGGGCGGCCGGTCAGACGCGCCACGCACCCCTCCAGCGACAGCACGCCCAGTTCGCGCACATAGCGCCCCAGGTAGTGCGGGAAGGCGCCCCACGCCCGCGGATGGGGCCGGCCGCCGACGAGGATGCCGTCGCTTCCGCCGGTGTGGGCCCGGTGCCGCATGATCGCCCGGACGTTCTCCTCGTGCCCGACGTGCTGGAGGACGGTGGTGCCCAGCCGGTCCGCCAGCAGCAGCCGCCGCGCCACCGTGAACGGCTCCTCGCCGCGTTCGGCCGCCGTCCGCGCGATCGTACGGCCCACGTGTCCGGCCAGGGCGGGGTCGGTCACCCCGGAGACCTCCACGGTGTCCCAGTCGACCGGCACCCCGTGGCAGCCGTCCGAGCCCTCGGTCTCCATCGCGTACCGGATCCGGGCGCAGGCCTCCGGGTCACGCAGCCGGGCGAGGGCCGCCCCGGGGCCGCCTTCGGCCGCCCAGCTCGGCAGCAGCGCGGCCAGGGTAGTGCAGCCGGGCAGGTAGGGATAGCTGTCCAGCGTCAGATCCACACCCTCCTCCAGGGCCGCGTCCAGCAGGGCCAGCAGCTCGGGGGCGCGTTTGGCGTTGACGGAGAAGTTCACGGTGGCGTGCGCCAGGTGCAGGGCGCATCCGGAGGCGCGGGCGACCTCGATCATCTGCGCGTACGCATCCAGCGCGCCGGCGCCGTAGGAGCGGTGGTGGGGGCAGTGGTAGCCGCCGTAGGACGCCACCACCCGGCACAGCTCGGTCAGCTCGGAGTCGGGGGCGTACATCCCCGGGGTGTACGTCAGGCCGGACGACATCCCCACCGCGCCCTGCTCCAGGCCCTCGGCCACCAGGCGCCGCATCCGCTCCAGCTCCCCGTCCTCGGCGGGCCGGTCCTCCCAGCCGACCGCCATCGCCCGCACCGTGCCGTGGGGGACGAGATAGGCGGCGTTGACGGCGATGCCGCGGTCGAGCCGGTCCAGGTACTCCCCGACGGTCCGCCAGTCGAAGTCGACGTCCGAGCCGTCGCCGTTCCAGCCGGTGATCGCCTGCCGCACCCGCGCCAGCGTGCGGTCGTCCACCGGCGCGTACGACAGGCCGTCCTGCCCGAGCACCTCCAGGGTCACGCCCTGGGCGACCTTGGCGATGTGGGCGGGGTCGCGCAGCAGCGCCAGATCGCTGTGGGCGTGCATGTCGATGAAGCCGGGCGCGAGGACCAGGCCGTCCGCCTCCAGCACGCGCCGTGCGCCGGGGCGCTGCCCGGGGTCTCCCTCGCGGTGGACCACGGCGATCCGGCCGCCGTCGACGCCGACGTCGGCCCGGCGGGCGGGGGCTGGGGTGCCGTCGGCGACGCGCGCGCCGCGCAGGACGAGTTCCACGGCGGACTCCGGTTCTCGGGGACGGGGTGGGGAGGGCTCAGAAGAACGTGCGGACGAAATCGGTGACGGTGCCGTCGGCCTCGGCGACGGGGATGAGCTGCCACCGGTCGAAGACGGTGCACGGATGCGACAGGCCCAGCGCCACCCAGTCGCCCACCTCCAGCTCCGTGCCCGGCGCGAGGCGGACGAACGCGTGCTGGTCGGCCAGCTTCACCACCTCCATCCCCTCCGCGGCCCGCTCCGCGCCGCCGTCCGTGCGGACGGTCACCGGCTGGGGCAGGCCCAGGTCGTAGGAGGCGTCGCGCTTGCCCGCGTTGAGGAACGCCAGGTGCGGCTCGGGACGGGAGACCACCTGCGCCCACAGCCGGAACGCCGGCAGCAGCGAGCCCTGCCCGGGTACGCGGTTGAACGGGGTCGCGCGCCGGTAGTGGCCGTCGTCGTGCGAGACGTACGCGCCCGAGCGCAGCAGCCTCAGCACCGGGCGCGAGAGTTCCGGCACGCGCCCGAAGACCTCGGCCACCACGTCGAACCAGGCGCTGCCGCCCGCGCTCACCACGATCTCCTCCCCGGGCCCCAGGGCGGCGAAGAGGCCCGCCGCGTCCAGGCCGGCGGCCAGCGCGACCAGTTCCTCCAGCCAGGCCCGCACCCGTCCGGTGTCGGCGTCCGGCACCTCCCCCTCGTAACCGGCGACGCCGACCAGCCGCAGCGAGGCCGCCTCCGCCACCGCCCGCGCCACCCGCACCGCCTCACCGGCCGTGCGCACACCGGTACGGCCGCCCGCCACGCCCAGCTCGACGACGACGTCGAGGGGACGCGGGGCGGGGGAGGCACCGGGGGCCGGTGCCAGGGCGGCGTCCATCAGCTCAACGCCGCGCACCGAGTCCACGTAGCAGACGACCGACACCTCCGGGTCCGCCGCCAGCTCCGCGGCGATCCAGCGCAGCGCGGCGGCGTCCACCACCTCGTTGGCCAGGAAGACCCGCCGCACCCCGAAGGCCCGGCACACGCGCGCCTGGGAGGGCACCGCGACCGTGATGCCCCAGGCGCCGTGGTCGAGCTGGCGCCTGAAGAGCCGGGGGGACATCGACGTCTTGCCGTGCGGGGCGAAGGCGAGGCCGTGCCGGGCGGCGAAGGCGCCCAGCTGCCGCAGATTGTGCTCCAGCGCCCCGGCGGCCAGCGTCAGCACCGGGGTGGTGAAGCCGCCGGTGAACAGGGAGCGCCGCTGGGCCGCCAGCGCGCCCACGGTCAGTCCCGCCGCGTTCGGGGGCAGCCCCTTGAAGCGGTGGTCGACGACCTCGCCGGCGAGACGGGCGACGGGGTCCGCGGGCCCGGGTCCCCCGGTGTGCCGGAGGCGCTCTGGGTGCTCGGGGTGATCTGGTTGCTCGGCGTGCTCGTCGGCCATGGTGAACTCCGGACTCCGGGGCGGCCCCGGAAGGGTGATTGCGATATGCGCAACGCTTATTGCGCATAGTGCTCATCGCTGTCTAGCATCCCCGCGAACGCCCGGTCAACGGACGGCCGGGACGGAAGCGGGGAGGGGGCGATCGTGACAGTGCCTCCCGGGACCTCCGCACCCGCCGCGGCCCACGGCCCCCACGCCGGGCCCCCCTTCGACGTGGTCTGCCTGGGGGAGACCATGGCGGCCTTCCGGCCCGCCGGCCCCGGCCGGCTCGCCGACTCCCCGGTCTTCGTCCGCGGCGTCGGCGGCGCCGAGTCCAACACCGCCTGCCTGCTCGCCCGCGCCGGGCACCGGGTCCGCTGGATCGGGCGTGTGGGCACGGACGGCTTCGGCGACCACGTACTGGCCGAGATCGCCGCCCGCGGGGTGGACGTCTCCGCGGTGCGCCGCGACCCCGACCGCCCCACCGGCGTCTACTTCCGTACCGGTGGCGAGCGCTCCACCACCGGCGAGCGGCCCGCCGATCCGGCCCAGGCCGAGGTGCTCTACCACCGAGCCGGATCGGCCGCCTCCGCGATGTCCCCGGCCACCGTCGACCGAGCCGCCGCCCACTGCGGCCGGATCCTGCACCTCAGCGGCATCACGGCGGCCCTGTCCGACGGCTGCCAGGCACTGCTGCGCGAGCTGACCGCCCCCCGGCCCGGAAGGCCGCTGCTGTCCTTCGACGTCAACTACCGGGTGGGGCTGTGGAAGAGGCGGGACCCGGCCGTCCTGCTCGACCTCGCGCGCCGCTGCGACCTGGTCTTCACCGGCGCGGACGAGGCGCGGGCGGTCTGGGGCGCGGCGGACCCCGCCGCCCTGCGCGAGCTGCTGCCGGAGCCGTCCGTGCTCGTCGTCAAGGACGGTGCCCGGGGCGCGACGGCCCACACCTCCTCGGGCTCCTGCCACGTGCCCGCCCTGTCCGTGGAGACGGCCGACCCCGTCGGCGCCGGGGACGCCTTCGCCGCCGGGTTCCTCTCCGCCACGCTGCGCGGACTGCCTCCGCGGGCGCGGCTGCGGCACGGCCATCTGGCCGCCGCCGCCGCGCTCACCTGCCCGGGCGACCTCGCCGAGCCGCCCGGCCGGGCCCTGGCCGACCGGCTGGCCGCGCTCGACGACGCCGCCTGGGGCAGACTGCGGCTCACCCCCGGCTGGACCACACGGAAGGCGTGAGACAGATGAGCCAGACCGTCGGCCGGGCGCTGAGCATCCTCCCCCTGCTCGCGCGCGGGCCGGCAGGCCTCGAGCAGGTCGCCCGGCACCTGGACGTCCACAAGTCCACCGCCCTGCGGCTGCTGCGCACCCTGCACGAGCACGGCATGGTCCACCGCCAGGCCGACCAGCGCTACCGCCTGGGAGCGCGGCTGATCGCGCTGGCCCAGGAGGCCGTGGAGAACATCGACGTGCGCGCCGTCGCCCACCCGTACCTGGCCGAGCTGAACGAGGCGTGCGGCCACACCGTCCACCTGGCGGTGCGGCAGGAGGACGAGGTCCTCTACATCGACAAGGTCGAGAGCCGCTACCCGGTGCGGATGTACTCGCGCATCGGCGGACCGGTGGCGGTCACCGTCGCCGCGGTCGCCAAGGTCATCCTCGCCGACCTGCCCGAGGCCGAGCGGCGCGCGCTCGCCGGACGCCTGGACTACCCGCGCCACACGCCCCGCTCCACACCGGGCCCGGACGCCTTCCTGAGGGAACTGGCCCGGGTGCGCGAACAGGGCTGGGCCACCGACCTCGGCGGCCACGAGGAGACGGTCAACTGCGTCGCGGCCCCCGTACGCGGCGCGGACGGCCGGGTCGCCGCCGCGCTGTCGGTCTCCGCCCCCGCGGCCGTGGCGGGCCCGGACGAGCTCATGCGCCTGCTGCCCCTGGTACGGCGTACGGCCGACGCCGCCGGCGCCGAGTACTCGGGCAGGCCCCCCGCCTCCTGACCCCGTGAGCCCACGCGAAACCCCGTGAAACCCCGCCTCACCCGGAAGGACGACCGTGAGCGACACCCCCGCGAAGAACCGCGCCGGCACCCCCGTCAGGACCGCGTTCACCCCGCCGACCCACACCGTCCCGCCCGCCCGCTTCTCGCACGGCGTGCGCAAGGGGAACATCCTCCAGGTGGCCGGACAGGTCGGCTTCCTGCCCGCCGTCCCCGGGCAGCCGCCCACCCCGGCGGGCCCGTCCCTGCGCGAGCAGACCCTCCAGACCCTCGCCAACGTGGAGGCGGTCCTGAGGGAGGGCGGTGCGAGCTGGGAGGACGTGGTGATGGTCCGCGTCTATCTCACCGACACCGGCCACTTCGCCGAGTTCAACGAGATCTACGACGAGTACCTCGCCGGCCCGGCGGGGCCCGCCGGGCCGGCGGCGGCGCGGACGACCGTCTACGTCGGCCTGCCCGCCGGGCTGCTGGTCGAGATCGACGCCATGGCCGTCGTGGACTGAGGTCCGGCGGCCCGCCCGGGGCTCGCGCGTTCGCGTGCGCCAATGCGCCCTCTTGTGCCGTCCGGCGGCGCGCTGTTGTATGCGCCACGCCGGTCACGGGGACGAGAGCGGAGGTCGTACATGGCCAGTACGGGTGAGAAGGGCGCGGCGGACGGCGCGGAACGGTCCGGGAACGGAGCGGGGACCGCCGCGGAGAGTGCCGCGGCCCCTCCCGGGCGGAAGGCGAGCTGGCGGCTGGTCGGCCCCGGCATCGTGGTGGCGGCCACCGGCGTCGGCGCCGGAGACCTGGTGGCCACCCTCGTGGCCGGCAGCAGGTTCGGCTACACACTGCTGTGGGCGGCCGTCATCGGCTGCCTGGTGAAGATCGCGCTGGCGGAGGCCACCGGCCGCTGGCATCTGGCCACCGGACGGACGATCTTCGACGGCTGGCGCAGCCTGGGAGCGTGGACCACCGTCTACTTCGCTGTCTACGTCACCGTGTGGGGCTTCGTCTACGGAGCCGCCGCCATGTCCTCCAGCGCGCTTCCGCTGGTCGCCCTCTTCCCGGGCGTCCTGGAACTGAAGACCTGGGCGGTCCTGTGCGGGCTGGCGGGTCTGGCGTTCGTCTGGTTCAACCGCTACGCGATCGTCGAGAAGACCATGATGGTCTTCGTCGGCGTGATGTTCGTGGTCGTCCTCTACGTGGCGGTCCGCGTCACGCCGCACCTCGGCGACGCCGTCGCCGGACTGCTGCCGGTGCTGCCGGACGGCTCGCTGCTCTACACCCTCGGCCTGGTCGGCGGCGTCGGCGGGACGATCACCATGGCCGCGTACGGCTACTGGGTCAACGCCAAGGGCTGGACCGACAGCGGCTGGATGCGGATGATGCGCCTGGACAACCGGGTCGCCTATCTGACCACCGGCGTCTTCGTGGTGGCGATGCTGGTCGTCGGCGCCGAGCTGCTGCACGCGGCCGGCACCGCCGTCGGCTCCGGCGACCGGGGGCTGCTGGACCTGGGCCGGATCCTGGAGGACCGCTTCGGGGCCGTCACCGCCAAGCTCTTCCTGATCGGCTTCCTCGCCGCCTCCTTCTCCTCCCTCGTGGGCGTCTGGCACGGCGTCAGCCTGCTGTTCGCCGACTTCGTGGAGCGTACGCGCGCGGCACGGGCGCAGGGCGCCGGCGGCGAGCCCCCCGTCATCGAGGTCGCGCGGGGACAGCGCGAGCGCTCCCGGCCGTTCCGCGGCTACCTGCTGTGGCTGACGTTCCCGCCGATGGGCCTGCTGTGGCTGGACCAGCCCTTCGGGCTGGTCATCGCCTACGGCGTGCTGGGCGCCTTCTTCATGCCCTTCCTCGCCGGGACGCTGCTGTGGCTGCTCAACTCCGGACGCACCCCCCGCCAGTGGCGCAACGGACCGTTGAGCAACGCGATGCTGGCGGCGGCCGGGCTGCTCTTCGTCGTGCTGTGCGTCCAGCAGGTGCGCGAACTGCCCTGGTGACCGTTCCCGCACGGTGCCCGGAGAGTGCCCGTGCGGGAACGGCGCGGGGGGCCGGGCCGGCGCGGCCCGGGGCGGGGGCCGGCCCCGCCGTTGGGCCGGGGG